>JANNQH010000075.1:0-6266 GCA_031400655.1 Deltaproteobacteria bacterium
CATCCGCGGGTTGCGGCGGTGGCGGTCGTCGGCCTCCCCGATCCGACGCGGGGCGAGCGTGTGTGTGCCATCGTCGAGATGCGACCGGGCATGGCGCCGCTCGCGTTCGACGAGCTGCAGACGTTATGCAAGGCAGCCGGACTCATGACGCAGAAGGTTCCGGAGCAGCTCGAGGTCCTGGACGCGCTGCCGCGCAATCCGACCCTCAAGATCCTGAAGCACGAGCTCGTCGCCCGCTTCACCAATTCAGCGGGGAGTGCGCCGGCGAGCGCGCCGGCGAGAAGGTCGTGACGATGCGCTTCATGTTCCAGTATCCAGAGACCCACGGCGCGGACACGGATCTGCTGCAGGCCGGCGGGATCGGCGAGCTCGCGGTCGCCTGCGAGCGCGCGGGCTTCGAGGGCTTCGCGCTGACCGAGCACCCGGCGCCCAACGCGAAGTGGCTCGCGGCCGGGGGCCACCAGACTCTCGACCCCTTCGTCGGCCTCGGCGGCGCCGCGACGGTGACCTCGAAGATCCAGCTGCTGACGTATCTCGCGGTGCTGCCCTACCGAAATCCGTTGCTGCTCGCGAAGGCGGCGACGACCGTCGATCGGCTCTCGAACGGGCGCTTCATCCTCGGCGTTGGCACGGGCTATTTGAAGGCCGAGTACGCGGCCCTCGGCGTCGATTTCGAGGAGCGACTCGCACTCTTCGACGAGGCCCTCGACGTGCTTCCACTGCATTGGAGCGGCGAGTCCTTCGACTACACCGGCCGCCACTTCACGGCGAAGGGCATCCAGGCGATGCCGAAGCCCGTTCGCAATCCGATCCCGATCTGGATCGGTGGCAACTCGAAGGCGGCGCGCCGCCGCGTCGCCGAGCGCGCACAGGGCTGGATGCCGATGATCGCCCCGGAAGGCGTGGGGGACGCGCTCTTCAAGACGGTGCGCACGCCGGCGCCGGGCTCCGCGGCGGATACGCAGGCCCAGATCGCCGAGATCAAGCTGAATGCGAAGCCCCGCGGTGTCGACCTCGATTTCGTGATGGTCTATCTCGATGGCACGATCAGCGACCCGCGCCGCGAGGCCGACCGCCACCGTGAGGCCTTCGCGGGCCTGGCCGACGTCGGCTTCACCTGGATCGTGATCAACCGGCCGACGGCGGGCCGCACGGAAATGCTCGAATTCCTCGCCGCGTTCGGCGAGACCTATCTCTCCGACTGACTCTCCGACTGACTCTCCGACTGAAAGGATCCCTCCATGACGCGTGCCTACTCCATCACCGCCGAGGCGGTCGCCACTGAACGCGCGCGGGTGAACGACGACCTCGAGCGCGTCGACGTTGCCCGCGTGATCGGTCTCGACACCGTCGAGCTGCGGCCCGTCGGTCCCCGGGATGTGAAGCTCCGCATCCTCGCCGTCTCGGCCGAGCACAACATCGCTCACGCGGCGCTCGCCGATACCGTGAACATCACCGAGCTGCGCGGCGGCAAGATCTATCCCGGCAACTCCGCCGTCGGCGAGGTCACGGAAGTCGGCCGCGAGGTCACGCGCTTCAAGACCGGCGATGTGGTCGTCACCCATTGCAACGGCGAGCCCGACGCCTTCGGTTATCCGCTCCGGATCTGGGCCTACGACCAGCCTGAGTCGATCGGCTGGTATGCGGAAGAGGCCGTGGTCGGCGATTGGCAGATCGTGCCGGCGCCGCTCACCAGCGGCCTCGATCTGTGGGAGATCGCGGCGCTCCCGCTGCGCGCGCCGACCGCCTATCACCTCTGGCGGCGTGCCGAGGGCATCTTCCGCGTGAAGGTTGAGCAGGAGCGGCTCGCAACGCTCAATGTGCTGGGCTTTGGCGGCGGGGTGTCCGAGCTCTTACTGATGCTCGCCCGACATCGCGGCCACAACGCCTTCTTCTGCTCCGGCAGCCCCGAGCGGCGGAAGGCCCTTGAAGCGCAGGGCATCGTCGGCATCGACCAGAAGCGCTTCAATCGTTTCGCGGGCAAGGACGACGTCAAGGCTTTTGGGGGCGAGATCAAGAAGCTGACGGGCGGGCAGGGGATGCACATCGTGTGCGACCTGCTGCGGGGCCCCGTCTTCGAGGCGGGCATCGTCGCGGCCTCGCGCGCGGGCGTCAACATCTCGGCGGGCTGGCAGCTCGGTACGATGGTGAAATACAACTCGGCCGGCGCCTCGACCAAGCAGCTGACCCTCGACCATACGCACTACGAGACGATCCCCGGCTGCGAGGCGGCGACCACTCTCTACGGCAGCGTCTTCAAGCCGACCATCCACCGCGAGATCTACCCGTTCGAGGAGCTGCCGCGGGCAATCTCCGAGATGCAGGCGAATACCCAGACGGGCATTCCGATCATCCGCGTCGCGAAGAACATGCCGGCGTCTGTGAAAGGGCTGGTCCGTTAGGTGGATCCGCTCTTCGACTTCACGGGGAAGCTCGTGCTCGTGACGGGCGGGAGCCGGGGGCTCGGGCGCGAGATGGTGCTCGCCTTCGCCGCACGCGGGGCCGACGTCGTGATCGCGAGCCGCAAGCTCGACGCCTGTGAAGCGGTGGCCCTGGAGGTTCGCAAGCTCGGGCGCCGCGCACTCGCGCATTCGCTGCATGCCGGGCATTGGAACTCGATCGACGAGCTGATCGATGGGGTCTATCGCGAGTTCGGCCGGATCGACATCCTCGTCAACAACGCGGGCAGCGGCCCCGCGATGGCGAGTCACGACGTGACCGAGGCGCTCTTCGACAGCGTCGTGGCGCTGAACTTCAAGGGGCCGTTCCGGCTCGCGAGCCAGGTGGCGAAGCGGATGGCGGACGGCGAGGGCGGCGTCATCATCAACGTCTCGTCGTCGGGCTCGCTGATGGCGGTGCCGGGCGTGGTGCCCTACGCGAGCGCCAAGGCGGCCCTCAATGCGATGGGCCACTCGCTGGCCGCAGAATACGGACCCAAGGTCCGCGTGAACACGCTCTGTCCGGGCCCGTTCCTCACCGACATCGCCCGGGCCTGGACCCAGGAGGCGCGAGAGAAGATGCCGAACGCCCTTCGCCGCGCGGGCCAGCCGAACGAGATCGTGACGGCCGCGCTCTATCTGGCGAGCCCCGCTTCGAGCTACACGACCGGGACGCTCGTGCGGGTCGACGGCGGGATGGTCTGAGGGGACGCAATGGTTGGGAGCAAGCGCAAGGTTGCCGTCATCACGGGCATCACCGGCCAGGACGGCTCCTACCTGGCCGAGCTGCTGCTCGAGAAGGGCTACGACGTCCACGGCATCGCGCGCCGAACCTCGCTCTTCAATCGCAGTCGGATCGACGACGCCCGCGACGCGGCGACCCGGGCGGGCCGGGTCTACGCCCTCGAGTACGGTGACCTGGGCGACTCGAGCAGCCTGAATCGCGTGCTCGCGAAGACCCGCCCCGACGAGGTCTACAACCTCGCGGCCCAGTCCCACGTCGCCGTCTCGTTCCAACAGCCCGAGTACACCGCCGACGTCGACGGCACCGGCGTCCTGCGCCTGCTCGAGAGCCTCCGCGCGAACGAGCTCCCGGCGCGCTTCTACCAGGCCTCGACCTCGGAGCTCTATGGCCAGGCCCGGGAAATTCCCCAGAATGAAGAGACGCCCTTCCATCCGCGCTCGCCCTACGCGATCGCCAAGCTCTATGGCTACTGGATCGTGCGCAACTACCGTGAGTCGTACGGCATGCACGCGAGCAACGGCATCCTCTTCAACCACGAGTCCGAGCGCCGGGGCGAGAATTTCGTGACCCGCAAGATCACGCTCGGGCTCGCGCGGGTGAAGCACGGCCGCCAGCAGCGCGTCTCGCTCGGCAATCTCGACGCCAAGAGGGATTGGGGCCACGCGCGCGATTACGTCGAAGCGATGTGGCTGATGCTCCAGCAGGACGAGGCGGATGACTACGTGATTGCGACGGGGGAGACCCGCAGCGTGCGGGAGTTCATCGAGCAGGCGGCCGAGATCGCGGGCATGCAGATCGAGTGGGAAGGCAACGGGACAGAGGAGGTCGGCCGCGACCTTCGCACCGGCCAGATCGTGATCGACGTCGATCCCGCCTTTTATCGGCCTGCCGAGGTCGATCTGCTGCTCGGCGATCCGAGCAAAGCCCGGGCGCGGCTCGGTTGGCGGCCCAAAATCACGTTCAGCGCGCTGGCCGAGCTGATGATGAAAGCCGACCTCGAGCTCGTCGCGCAGGCGCGCTGAGGGTTCTCGCGACGATCCCCTAGCGATCTGCGTCGACGCGGCGCCAGAATTCGCTCCAGGTGGGGAACGCATCGGGGAGCTGGATCGTCGTCAGGGGGTTGTCCTCGAGGCCGGCTCCAACGCGGGGGCGGGTCAGGGCGTCGACGATGTAGAAGCGGTGGAACTTCCGGCGCTCGAAATACCACTCGCTTTCGATCCGGACATAACGATCCCAGTACTGCAGGACGCCAACCTGCCAGAGGCCGGTGTCCGGCCGCTCGAGCTCGTCGCGGCAGTAGACGATGCCGCGCGCGTGGTCGGCGTCTTCGAAATCGATGATGTGGTTCCCGATCAGGTGGACGGAGGTGCGCATGGCGCTCATTGTCTGCGTGAACCAGCGGGCGAGGGCGGCGCGGCCCGATTCGTCGCGGCCGACCCGCACGTCCTGCGGAAAGAGCGCGACCAGCGAGTCCATGTCCCGGGAATCGAGGCAGAGCGCATAGCGAAACGCGAGCTGTCGGATCGCGGCGAGCGACTCCATGCGGTCGACCCGGGCCTCGAGGGTCGGCGGATTCCAGGGGCCTAATCGCGACATGGGTAGTCGTTCTCCGTGGGGTCGGCGTGGCCGGCCGCTATTGGCGGCGAGACTAGCGAGAGTCCATGGCCGGAACCCGCGAGAACGGTGATCCTCGGGATCGGTGAACCGATGGCGGACCGGATCTGTCCTATCCGCCAAGCGATCGATCGGGGGGATTTCATGCGACGACGACGGCTGGCGGTCTGGGCTGCGATGATGGGCATGTTCACGGCGCCGGCCCTCCCGGCCGAGCCGCTCGCCCGCGAAGACGTCCCCGAGCCGCTCCGTCCCTGGGTCGATTGGGTGCTCGCCGGTCACGAAGAAGAAGGCTGCCCGTTGCTCGCGGGTGACGGCTCCCGAGCCTGTGTCTGGCCCGGCCGCCTGGTCCTCGCCCTCGCTGGAGAGGGCGGGCGATTCAGTCAGGAGGTCTTCGTCGCACGGGCGTCCGACGTCGCCCTGCCCGGCGGCGGCGGTCCGGTCTGGCCCGAGCAGGTGCGCGTCGGCGGCAAGCTCGTTCCGGTGATCGAGCTCGAAGGGATGCCCCGCGTTCGCCTCGAGGCGGGAATCCATCTCGTCGAAGGACGTTTCGTCTGGTCGCAGATCCCGCCCGGCCTGCGCGTCCCGAACGAGATTGCGCTCGTCGATCTCTCGCTCGCGGGGAAGCGCATCGCGCGGCCGCGGCGAGATGCAGACGGCGCGCTCTGGCTGCGGGAAGCGAGCGCCCCGGCGGCGACCGGACCGGTCGAGAATCGCGTCGATGTCGAGGTCGCGCGGCGCTTCGAGGATGGCGTGCCGCCGCGGCTCGCGACGCTCGTCACGCTGCGCGTTTCCGGGGCCGCGCGCGAGGAGCTGCTCGGCGTCGCGCTGCCGGAAAATTGGCAGGCGACCGCGATCTCATCACCGCTGCCGGCGCGGCTCGATCCCGATGGGAGACTGCGCGTCCAGCTGCGGCCCGGGGACTGGACGATCCGCGTCGACGCGCGCCTCGCGAAGCCTTCGCTGCGATTGCTGCAGCCGAAACAGCCCGCAGGCGCACGCTGGGACGAGAGCGAGGTCTGGTCGATCGCCCTCGCGCCTGAGCTGCGTCTCGTCGAATTGACCGGAGCGCCAGCCATCGATCCGACACAGGCCGAGATTCCGCCTGACTGGCATGCCCTGCCGAGCTACCGACTCGACGCCGGGACCGCGCTCGAGCTCGTGGAGAAGCGCCGCGGCAACGAAGGCAGTCCCGGCGATCAGCTGACACTCCAGCGCACCTGGTACCTCGACTTCGACGGCGCCGGCGCGACTGTGCTCGACCGGCTTGAGGGCACCCTGCGCCGCTCGCTGCGCGTCGAGATGGGGGCCGGCAGCGAGCTCGGACGCGTCGCGATCGGCGGCGTGGATCAGCCGATCACCCGCCGCGCCGAGGGCGAGAAGCTCGGCGTCGAGACCACTCTCGGAGGCCTCTCCCTCGACGCCGACAGCCGGATCCCGACGAGTCCACGCCGGCTCGCGGCGGTCGG
>JANNQH010000076.1:0-3215 GCA_031400655.1 Deltaproteobacteria bacterium
GGAACCGGAGACTCGACCTTCGAGAGCGCCTGCGCGGCCGTCGTCCCGGCTGCCGTCACGAAGGTCTCGGCATCCTCGGTCGCCTGCCAGACGTCCTCGAAACGCGAGAGGGCCCAGGCATCGTACTCCTCGAGATGGTAGGCGGGAGCCTCGTCTCGAAGACGGCGGTAAAAGGGATAGGGATCGGCCATCACTGCGGGGAGGAAGGGGCTGTAGCGAAGGCGATCGGTCATGGCGCCGGGACTCGATTCGGATGGCTGGAGATCGGAGCGGCAGAGTGGACGCTATCCCGCTTCCCGAGCCCCCGCGAATTCGATGGCGGTCGAGCTGCAGCCCGCGCAGACCGAGCGCAGCCGGGTCGCAGGCGACTGCGAAACAGCGGGAGCGAGGCGGCAAGAGGTGCCGCCCGGCTGCGCCTCGATGCCGACCGCGATGCGTGGCGCTCGACCGCAGAAACCTTCGATTGGCTTCGCGAAATGCGGCTGAGCTTCTTTCCAGCGCGGTGCGAACATGCCTGCGACTCCGCCCGCATCGAACCGCGAGTTGCCGACCTCCGATCCAGGTTGCGCACGTGATTCCGGTCACCCGTTCACGCTCCCGCACCACCGATCCGACAAGAGCTTCGAATTGGCTCGGGAGAAGTGAGTCGTTGACGTCCCAGCACAACAGCCGCGACCGCGAACACCAGATGTGGAGCGATGCGAATCGAGCGCGCAACAAGGGCAAGCACCGCGCCGCGATCCGCCTCTACCGCCAGGTCCTCGTCGAGAATCCGAACAATCGGGACGCGGCGCTGCGCCTGGCCCCGATGCTCGCCGTCGACGGCGAGTATTTCGAGGCGTGGCAGCTCTACCGGCGCGTCGCCCTCGAGCACGCCCGCGACAAGCAGTACGTCGAGTGTCTGGCGGTCTACCGCGAGGCCTGCCGCTATGTCCCCGGCGAGTTCGAAGCCTGGCGGCTCTGCGCCGATCTGCTCGTCAAGCTGAAGCGCCACGAAGAGGCCTTCGAAACACTGCTCGACGGACGAACCCATTTCACCCACTCGCGCGTACGCGCCCAGGCGATCGCGCTGCTCACCCGCGCGCGGGAGATCGAGCCGTGGGACGGCTTCCTGCTGATCGATCTGGCCCAGCTCTACGCGGCCCAGGACCAGACGGATCTCGCCCTCGAGCTGCTCGCGACACTCGCCTGCCGCGTGCAGGGCGCCGACCTCCGCCGGGTCCGCTGGCTCCAGTTCACGCTGACCTACTCGACTCGCCACTTCTTTCTCTGGCTGCGGAGCTTCTTCATCACGCGCGAAGCGGAAGAAGGAGACGACGTCCCGACCCTCTCGTTGATCGATCCCGTCGACGAGGAGGAGATCGCTCCGCCGCGCGAGACCCCGCGTCTGCGCAGCGTGAGCGGCGAATCGGCCTGAGCGGCAGCGAGCGCGCCCGGATTCGGCGATGATCCTCCGCCAGGAGGATGGACGACATGACGGGCCGCGTTCGATGAATTCGCCGGAGCCGAAGACGCTCTATTTCGAGGACTACTCCGTCGGCTTCGAGATGAAGGGCGGGGCCTACTCCGTCACGGAGGAGGAAATCCTCGAGTTCGGCCGCCGCTTCGACAAACAGCCGATCCACAACGATCCGGAAGCCGCCGCCCGCAGCCATTTCGGCGGCCTCGTCGCTCCCGGCTGCCTCACCTTCTGCATCCGCACCGCCCTCGGCAACCAGCTGCCGTTCCGCCCGGCGCTGGTCGCGGGCCTCGGCGTCGAGAAGATGGACCTCACAAATCCCGTCCGGGCGGGTGACGTCCTCTCGATCCGCATGCTCGTCAGCGACCGCCGGGTTTCGTCCTCGCGCCCCGACCGCGGGATCATCACGATGGACCATGCGGTCCTGAACCAGAAGGGCGAGACCGTGCTCTCGATGATCTCGCGCATGCTCGTCGAGGTGCGGGGCGACGCGCTCGGGGACGCCGGCAGGAACGCAGCGGATGTCTGAAGCGCGGCGGCGAGACTGGCTCGTCGCGGGCGGGATTTTCCTGATCGCCCTGATCCTGCGCGCGATTCATTTTCGTGAAGTCGCGCTCCACGATCCCTACTACGCGCTGCCGACCGTCGACGACCTGCAGTACGACCTCTGGGCGCGAAGGCTCGCCGCGGGCGAGGGGCTATTCGACGGCGTCCTCTACCTGGGCCCCGGCTATCCCGCGTTCATGGCCGGCGTGTACTGGCTCGTCGGGGCGAGTCTGCCGGCGGTGAGGGCGGTGCAGACAGTGCTCGGGGCCGTGAATGCCGTCCTCGTCTTCGGGATCACGCGGGAGGTCTTCGATCGGCGGGCGGCGGTGATCGCGGGATTGCTGGCCGCCTGTCATGCGATGCTCGTCTTCTACGGCGGGACGATCATGACGGTGAACCTGACGGTTCCGCTCGTGCTGGGTCTCGTCTGGATGCTCGTGCGAACGCTTCGGAGTCCGGGGGTCGCGGGCTTCGCCGCGAGTGGAGCGCTGCTCGGGCTCGCGGTGCTCGTGCAGCAGACGATCCTGCCGCTCCTGCCGCTGGTCCTGCTCTGGATCCTGTTCGGCATGCAGGGCGACGCGACCGTTTCTCGGCGCGCGGGACTCGCCGCGGCGTTCGCGATCGCCTGCTTCACCTTCATCCTGCCCATCACGATCCACAACGCGGTCGTCGGTCGGGACTTCGTGCTCGTGAACTCGATGGGCGGTCCGAACTTCTACATGGGCAACCAGCGCGAGGCCGACGGGACCTGGCAGGTGCCGGACCTCGGCTCGCGGGTGCGGGCCGACAATCCCGACGAAATGCAGCGCCAGTTCAAGCTCGCCGCCGAGCGGGCGAGCGGGCGCACGCTGAAGCCCTCTGAGATCTCGTCCTACTGGATGGCGCGGGGAATCGACGAGATCCGCGCGGACCCGCTGCGCTGGATCGCGCTCGAGCTCCGCAAGCTCGGCCTGCATTTCAACGCCTATGAGGTCTGGAACATCCGGGCGTTCGAGATTTCGCGGGAGACGTCCGGGATCCTGCGACTCCCGCTCGTGACGATGGGCTTCATCGCACCGCTCGGGCTGCTCGGCGTCCTGCTCTCGCTCTCTCGTTGGCGCGAGCTCGTGGTGTTCTACGGCGTCGCGCTCGTCTACCTCGCCGGCTCGCTGCTCTTTTTCGTGCTGGCGCGCTACCGCCTGCCCGGCGTGCTGATGCTGCTGCCGTTCGC
>JANNQH010000077.1:0-2164 GCA_031400655.1 Deltaproteobacteria bacterium
CACGCCTGGGCCGGCGTCGGCGACCGCTACTACTGGGAGCGCGTCGACGCGAAGGAGCTGTACTTCGCCTGGGGCAGTCTCGAGGAGCTCGAGGGCGAGGGGCCCGACCGTTTCGCATCGGTGCGCGCGTGGCAGCGGGACATCGCCGCTCGCCTCGAATGGACGGGCGAGGCGCGCGCGGCGGGTCGCGCGGTGCTGCTCGGCGGATTCGGATTCGAGAGCAAGGCCAGCGCGGAGCCGGATTGGAAGGCCTTTCCCGCGGCCCGCTTCGTGCTTCCGGAGGGCATCGTCGAACGCGTGGCGGGCGTCGCGCGCTGCGTCGTCTTCGCCCGCGTCGAGCCGGGCGCGACGGCCGCCGCGGTCGCCGCCGACCTGACGCGGCGACTTCGGGACGCCCGGTCGTCGATCGCGGAAGAGGCGGTGGACGGCGCCGTCGAGGGTGTGCGGGCGAGCGCCGCCGAAGAGGCAAGCGAGAACGGCGTCGAAGGTCCCGAGTACCGCGTGCGCGCCGACCGCAGTCACGATCGCTTTCGGGGACAGCTGCGGAGCGCGCTCGCGGAGATCGCCAGCGGCCGCGTCGCGAAGCTCGTGCTGGCCCGCTCGCTGGTCGTCGAGCACGACGCAGACTTCGACGTGCCGGGCTTTCTCGAACGACTGCGAGCGCTCTATCCGAGCTGCACCCTGGTCGCCGTCGGCCGCGGGCGGGACACCTTCCTCGCCGCGACGCCCGAGAGCCTGATCCGCGTCGAGGGTCTCGCGCTCGAGACCGCGGCCCTCGCTGGTACGGCGCCGCGCGGGCGCACGCCCGACGAGGACCTCCGTCTCGCCGCCGCGCTGCTCGCCAGCGAAAAGGAACGGGCGGAGCACGCCCACGTCGTCGAGGCGATCCGCGGCGTGCTCGAACGGCGCTGCGCGCAGCTCGAGGTCCCCGCTGGTCCGAGCCTGCGCGCGCTCTTCGGGATCCAACATCTCGAGACGGCGATCGCCGGGCGACTCGCCGTGCCGGGACCCGGCGAAGAGGCGATCGACGTTCTCGCTCTCGTCGAAGCGCTGCATCCGACGCCTGCGGTCGCCGGTGCACCGGTGGCCGAGGCGATAGCCTGGCTTCGCCGTCATGAAGATCTCGAGCGCGGTTGGTATGCGGCTCCGATCGGCTGGCTCGACGGCGAGGGGGGCGGCGCCTTCTGCGTCGGCCTCCGCTCGGCGCTGATCCGAAATGGTGTCGGAGAGGCGGGGCGCTGCGGGGCGAGTCGCGCGCGGCTCTTCGCAGGCGTGGGCATCGTCGCCGGCTCCGATCCCGAGCAGGAGCTCGTCGAGACGCGGATCAAGCTGCGTGCGCTGCTCGCGCCCCTCACGGAGATTTGAGCTTGGACCTGTCCCGCGACGCAGATAAAGAGCCGCGCGCGTTCCGGGCGGACCCGGACGCGGTCTACGCCTTCGTCGGCCACTTCTTCGAGAGTCTCGCGGCAGCCGGTGTGGCCCATGTCGTGATCTCGCCGGGCTCGCGCTCGACGCCGCTCGCGATCTCGGCGGAGCGCTGTCGCGGGCTCCGGACCTGGATCGAGCTCGACGAGCGGGCCGCGGCTTTCTTCGCGCTGGGAATCGGCAAGGCGACGGGCCGGCCCGCCGCCCTCGTCTGCACCTCGGGCACCGCCGCCGCGAACTATCTGCCCGCGATCGTCGAGGCCCACCACGCCCGCGTCCCGTTGATCGCCCTCACGGCGGATCGGCCGAGCGAGCTGCGCGATTTTGGTGCGGGCCAGACGATCGACCAACCGGGGCTCTACGGTCGCCATCCGCGCTGGTGCGTCGAGGTGCCGATCGCCGAGGCGGGGGCGGTCGCCCTGCGTTATGCGGAGGAGCTCGCGGCGCGGGCAGTGGAGATGGCGGCGGGCAGGCCGGCGGGGCCGGTGCACCTGAATTGGCCGCTTCGCGAGCCGCTCGCGCCGACGCCCCGTTCGTCTGCGACGCCGGACGGCAAGGCGGCTTCGCGTACAGAAGAGAGTGCTGCGCGACTTCGATTCTCGCGGGCGGAGCTCGCCGCCGATTCCGAAGATGTCGAGCAGCTCGTCGCGCTCGCGGGGCACTATCCGCGGGGGATCGTCGTCTGCGGTCCGATCGATGCGGATGCGCGACTTGCCGCGGCGCTCGCCGGATTCTCGGC
>JANNQH010000078.1:0-2815 GCA_031400655.1 Deltaproteobacteria bacterium
GGGCGTGATCACGATCGCGGACACGGATCGCCTGCGCGAAGTGCTGGTGCCGATCTACGCGGCCCTCGAGCTCGAATTCCGACCCGAGACGGCGGGTGGGGTCGCTGACCTCGATTCGAGCTTGACCGCCGAAGACGTAGCGGTCGCGCTTGTCGAAGTGCTGGAAGCCGAGGGTATTTCCCTCTCGCCCTTGCGCTTCGACCCGCGGATCGAGGAGGAAGCGGAAGCACTTCGCTCCTTCCATTCGCCCGACACGGTCGACACACCCGATGCGGGTCACCGCCTGCTGCGGCCGGCGGGAAACGCGAAGGCGCTGATCCATTCCGACGAGCCGGCAGACGACGACTGATCCCGCGCAGCGAACGCCAGGGTGTCAGTGCGGCGCGCGTGTGCTTTCCTTGTTCGCGCTCAGCCGTCCCGCGCCATTCCCAACGGAGGATTCCATGCACCGCCGCATCTCGCCTTGCTTCCGACCGAGCTCGCACAACCTTGCCCCTTCGCTTGCCGCGTTCGTCGCGCTGGCCGGTCTCGTCGTCTCGCTCGGGCTCATACCGCACGCCGCGCAGGCGGAGGGCGCACCCGGCGACAAGCCCGTGATCGAGTATCGCCAGCTCGTGATGGGCGCGATCGGAAGCAACATGGGCGCCATCGGCAGCATCATGAAGAACCAGCTCGTCCTGCCCGGCGCGGTCGCCATCCATGCGCAGCAGATGGCCGACAGTGCGAAGCTGATCGGCCCGGCCTTCAAGCAGAAGATCACCGCGGGCAAGACCGACGCGAAGCCCGGGATCTGGAGCGACTGGGCGAAGTTCGAGACGGCGATCGCGGACTACGAGAAGGCGGCGGCCAATCTCGCTGCGGCGGCGAAGGGAAGCGATCCCGCGGCGACGGGACTCGCGGTGCGCGCGCTCGGCGAGAGCTGCGGTGGCTGCCACGACTCGTTCCGAAAGCCGAAAGAAGAGTCGTTCAGGAACAAATGAGAGACGCCGCGCGCGCCGCCGGCGGCGCGAGCGGGTCGCGCCGCTCGCTCGCCTGGATGCTCCTGGCTCTCGCACTCGCCGTGGGCCTGGGCCTCGGCTTCGCGAATCTCGCACGCGCGCAGGAGCCCGAGGCGCCCCGCGGCCTGCGCGGCGATCCGGCGAAGCACGTCCTCTCCGAGATCGCCCGCGCGAAGGCGTCCGGCCTTGGCAGCCCGACGCGCGCCGAGCGCGGCCGCCGGATCTTCGCGGCGACGGGTGGCTGCACCTGCCACACCAACTATCCCGGCGAAGGCGACAAAGCTCCCGAGCTCGCCGGGGGTCGCCCGCTCGAAACGCCCTTCGGCATCTACTACAGCAGCAACATCACACCCGACCGCGAGACCGGCATCGGCAGCTGGAGTCGCGAGGACTTCGTGCGTGCGATGCGCGAAGGGATGTCGCCCGGGTCGGAGCATTATTTTCCCGTCTTTCCGTACACGTCCTTCACGGGTCTCTCCGACGCGGATCTCGCCGACCTCAAGGCCCATCTCGACTCGCTGCCCGCGCTGCGCCGCGAGAACCGCGCGCCCGACGCGCAGCCGCCCTTTTCCTGGCGTGCTGCCATCGCGGCCTGGAAATACCTGAACTTCACACCGGCCCGAATCGAGAACGATCCCGGACAGGACGTCGTCTGGAATCGCGGCCGCTATCTCGTCCTGGCCGCCGCCCACTGCGGCGAGTGTCATACGCCGCGAACGCTCAGCGGCGGCCTCGACCGAACGAAATGGCTCGCCGGCTCCCGTGACGGACCCGAGGGCGAGCTCGCACCCAACATCACGCCCGACGAGCAGACCGGGATCGGCGAATGGTCGATCCCCGATCTGGTCTGGTACCTCGAGACCGGCCTCAAGCCCGATGGCGACGATACCCAGGGCCTCATGTCGGAGGTGATCCGGCACGGCTATGCGAAGCTGCCCGCCGAAGACCGCGAGGCGATCGCACGTTATTTGAAATCGGTGCCGGCGATCGTGAATCGCGTGAAGAGCGAGTAGGCGCGGAAGAATCCGCTCCGGCACTGGGGGAATCAATTCGATGTCGATCCGCCGCATTCTGGTCGCTGGCCTGCTTCTCGTTCTATTCGCCCTTGCCGGCGCCTACCACGTCCTCTTCGTCGCGGACGGGGTCCCCGAGCGCTCGAGCCTCTCGATCGATTGGGAGCGTGTGCGCACGCTCGCCGGGCCGGCGGACGAGGGCCCCCACGCGATCCGGAGCGAAGTCGTGGCCCACGGTTTCTTCTACGGCTGGATGGTCTGCGCGGGCTGTGGCTGGGGCGAGGTGCCGATGGAGTTCCGCACCTACCAGCTGGTCTACGACGATGGCAAGAGCGTCGTCGTCGACGCGGTTCACGACGCCGATCGCCACGCCTCGATGCCGACGATGCGGGAGTACGATGCAGTGGCCTTCGCGCGTCAGACGGATGCGCTGCGCCGAGCCGATCGCATCCTGCTGACCCACGAGCACTGGGACCACGCGAACGGCCTGCGCGCCGTGATCGGGGAGCCGAAGGTGCGCGAGCGGATGCTGATTCCCGACGCCCAGCGCCGCTCGCAGGCGATGCGCGACGCGGGTCTGACGGAGAGCGAGCTCGCGTCGCTGCCCGCGCTCGCCGACGTCGACTACCGCGCCGTCGCCCCCGGCGTCGTCGCGATCGCGATGCCCGGACATACGCCTGGCAGCCAGGTCATCTACGTGCGGCGCGCGGAGGGCGCCGAATACCTGATGCTCGGCGACATCGTCTGGAGCGCGCGAAATCTCCGGGAGCGCCGGGGCAAGAGCCGTCTGATCAGTTGGGTCGC
>JANNQH010000079.1:0-6448 GCA_031400655.1 Deltaproteobacteria bacterium
GCGAATAGCGCCACCCGCCCGGCCCGAAAGCGCGGAATGCCGTCGCTGAAGTTCGGATGGCCTGGCTGCTCGCTCTGCCCCGGCGCGAGGCAGCTGAGGACACGGTCCGAGGCCGAGAGGTCCATCGCAACCCGGTACAAGCTCGCCGCCTCGACTTCGAGCGACACGCCCGGCCGGTGCCAGGTCGCCGCGAGGCTCGCAGCACTCCCCCCCGTCCTCAGGCCTTTGTTCAAGAAATCCGCCTTCACACCGAACGGCGCGAAGGGCGTGAAACGCATGCGATGGAGCTCTCCCCATTCCCATCGCTCACGCGCCGGACCCAGCCGATGACTGATCGCCACCCAGGCCTCGCGCAGACTGCGGCGCGACGCCGCCGCCACGCGAGCTTCGTCGGTCCATCCGCCGGGCCGCTCGAGCTCTTCGGCGCGCAGCACGAGCCGCTCGATCGCATCCTGGGCGCGGACATGCGGGGCGTTGACATAACGTTCGAAGAGCCCCGTCCCGAAGGACTCGCGCAGGACGTTCCCGAGCAACCGATCGATCACGAGATGATAGGCCGCAGCGCCCGCGCTGTTCGGATCGGCGCTGCCGTCCCAGCGCTCGAGGATCTGCGCGATCTCCTCGGCCTCGATCTCGAGCGGGCCGTCTCGGCGAGCGAGCGCGAGCAGCGCGCGGACGACGGCCGGTGCGCGCCGCGTCCCATTGTCGGCCAGCATATCGGCCGCCCCGCGCAGATCGATCGCGCCGCGGCGCAGGCGCCGGTCGAGCTCCGCCTCGATCCGCTCCGCACGATCGCCCGGCCGCCACAGGAACTCGACCTCGCCGCGCCCGCTCCCGCTCGCCCACGGCTGATCGGCGGCCAGCACGTACGGCCGCCCTGTCGCGCCGAGGTCGAGCGACGGCAGGTCCTCGATCGCAACCCGGTGCCGCCAATCAAAGCTCTGCAGCCTCCCCTCGACCGGCACGAGGCCGGTCGGAAGCGGTCGGTGCGGCAGCCAACCGGCCACCTGCACGCCGCCGCGCCCCTGGCGATCCGCGTAGACAATTGCGAGCACGGGCTCGTGGTGGCGCGCGAGGGCCGCGACAACACCTTGCGCACCGTCGAGATGCAACAGGGCCAGCATCGAGCTGATCCCGTCACCCGGTTGTGCGCCGGTCCAGGCGAGCGCGCGGGCGGTGGCGTCCTGGTGCTGTGCATCGGCAGCGCCATCGCCCGCCCCGGTCTCGCCCGCGAGCCATTCGATCAGCGGCCCGTGTCGCGTCGAGCGCAGCACGCGCTTCTCTTCGCGCCGCGAGCCCCCGCGGTCGCTGTACCCGAAGATCTCTTCGCGCTGCTCGAGGGGAGACCAGAGCCGACCGTTGCGGTAGTAGCCGGGCCGCTCGCCCAGGGACTCGATGAAGAGATCCGCGATCGGCGCCCCGGCCGGCACGCTCGCGAAGGCCAGCGACTTTGTGCGCCCGATCCAGACGATCGGCGATCCCGGCACCGTCGCCCCGAGCACATCGAGCCCACCGCCCGCGAGCTGCACCTCGTAGAAGAGCGCCGGCACGCTCGGCGCGAGCTGCCAGTCGGCGACGACGATGGGGGCCCCGCTCGCGCTGCCGCGATTGCCGATGATGAAGGCACCGCCCGTCGGATTCCCGATCCCCCGGCAGAGCGCGCGCGTCGAGTCGAGCTCGAGGATCCGGGATTCAGAGCCGAGCGCGCCGGGCTCGAAGGAGCGAAGCATCGGAAGCGAAGGCGCCTCCCCGAAATCGACGGACGCACGACCCGGAAAGAAGGGCCGCGCCGGCACGCTGTCGAGGCGCTGGATCAGCTCGTCGAGGACGAGCGTCGTCTCGAGCGTCCCGCCGATACACCACGAGAGAAGCTTCACCACCGCCAGCGAATCCGCGGGCTGCCAGGGCTCGACCTCGTCGATCGGAGACCCGAGCTGGGACGGCGGCGCCGCCCGCTCCTCGCGGATCCGCGTCATGCGCGCGTTCACCCCGGCTGCATAGGACTCGAGCACCGCTCGCGAGGCGGGCGGCAGCGCCCGGGCGGCCAAAGCCGACGCCCGCTCGATCTCGAGCAGCCTCGCCAGACGATCGGCGACGAGCGCGCTCGCGCCCTCGAGCTCGGCTGTCCGGCCATAGGCGCGGCGCCGGAGCCAGACCATCTGTGCCAGGCGGTCTTCGGCGTGGGCGAAGCCAAGGCCGAACCAGGCCTCGGACTCACGCCCCGCGAAGACATGCGGAATCCCGCGCGCGTCGCGCAGGATTTCGACCGGCGAGGCGAGCTTCGCGATCCGGATGGTGCCCGAGGACGAGATCCGCGCATCGCGGGCGTCGAGACCGAGGCCCCGCGTGCGCTGCAGGACGAAGAGCGCCGCCAGGACGACCGCCGCCCCGAGGAGCAGGCGCACCCCGAGCTGCGCAAGACCCGGCGCACCGCGTCCGCTCTTCAATCCAGGCCGGCCGGCCATGCCCGCTCACCCCCCAGAAGGACCCGACGACGGACCGGCCCCCACCGCCCCGTCCAGCGCTCGCCCGGTCCGCCTCACGGCCTCGACCCGAGCGCGCCCCCCATGCGAAAAACGGAAGTCAAGTCGAATACTTGAGAGCATATCGGAGGGCGGGTACATTGCGCGGCCCTGCCCCCCGACAGGATGGAGCCCAGCCGGTGTCGATCCAATCCCTCGATGCCCTGCTCGCGTCGACCGAGCTGCGCGGGAAGCGTGTGTTCGTGCGCGCCGATCTGAATGTCCCGCTCCGAGACGGCCAGATCAGCGACGATAGCCGCATCCGGGCCTCGCTTCCGACGCTCGAGCGCCTGATCGCTGCCGGTGCGCGGATCGTGCTGGCCTCCCACCTCGGCCGGCCCAAGGATGCCCCGGACCCGAAGCTCTCCCTCGCACCGATCGCGAAGGCCCTGGCCGCGATCTTGAACGTACCCGTCACGCTCGCGAGCGACTGCGTCGGGCCGGAAGTCGCCGCCGCGGTCGATCGCCTGAAGGGCGGCGAGATCCTGCTGCTCGAGAATCTGCGTTTCCACCGCGAGGAGACGAAGAACGAGCCGGCCTTCGCGAAGGCCCTCGCCGCGCTCGCCGACGTCTATGTGAACGACGCCTTTGGCACCGCCCACCGCGCCCACGCCTCGACGACCGGCATGGTGGCCCACGTGCCGATCGTCGCCGCGGGCTACCTGCTCGCCGAGGAGCTCGACGCCCTGTCGGCAGCGCTCACCCCCGCGCGTCCCTTCGTCTGCTTTCTCGGCGGGGCCAAGGTCTCCGACAAGCTCGGCGTGCTCGAGGCGCTGATCGAGCGGGCGGATTCGATCGCCGTCGGCGGCGCCATGGCGTACACGTTTCTCGCTGCCCGCGGCGAGGCGATCGGACGTTCGCGCGTCGAATCCGATCGCATCGGCGATGCGCGCCGGATGCTCGCCCGGGCCGAGGCCCGCGGATGCCCGCTCCTGCTTCCCACGGACCACGTCGTCGCGGATCGCCTCGACGCGAACGCCGAGGCGCGCGTCGTGACCACGATTCCCGCCGACGCGATGGGCGTCGACATCGGACCCGCCACGGCCGCGCGTTATGCGGCCGAGGCCGCGCGCGCCAAGACGATCCTCTGGAACGGCCCGATGGGCGTCTTTGAAATCGACGCCTTCGCGAAGGGGACCGAGAGCCTCGCCCGCGCGGTCGCGGCATCTTCCGCCATGAGCATCGTCGGCGGGGGCGACTCGCTCGCCGCCGTGGCGAAGGTCGGCGTCGGCGACCGCATCAACCATCTCTCGACCGGCGGCGGGGCGTCGCTCGAGTTCGTCCAGGGGCTCACGCTGCCGGGCGTCGCCGCTCTTGATCGAAACGGGACCGACCGAAACGGACGGGATAGAAACGGATGAGCCGCGTTCCGCTCGTCGTCGCCAACTGGAAGATGAACCACACCGCGCGCAGCGCGGCCGAGTTCGCCGAGCGACTGCGCCCGCTGCTCACGCCCTTCGCCCGCGAGCTCGGCAGCCGCCTCGAAGTCGCGATCGCCCCGGCCTACCCGGCCCTCGATCGCCTGGGCCGAGGGCTCGAGAATTCCGGTGTCGCCCTCGCCGCCCAAAACCTCCATGAGGCCATCTCTGGGGCTTTCACCGGAGAAGTCTCCCTCGCCATGCTCGAGGACCTCGGCTGTCGCTATGTCCTCGTCGGGCACAGCGAGCGCCGGCAGTCGTTCGGTGAGAGCGACGAGCGAATCGCCGCCAAGCTCGAGCGGGTGCTGGCGTCCGACGTGCGTCCGATCCTGTGTGTGGGCGAAACCCTCGCCGAGCGCGACGGTGGTGCCGTCCGCCGCGTGCTGGCGCGCCAGCTCGAAGCCCCGATCCGCCTCTGCGCCGCCGCGCTGGCAAAGAGCGCCCCGCAGGCCGCGAGCCCCCTCGTCGTCGCCTATGAACCGATCTGGGCGATCGGCACCGGCCGCGTGGCCACGCCCGAGGCCGCCCAGACCGCCCACGCCGAGATCAGGCGTCTGCTGGTCGCGGGCCTGGGCGAGGCGGGAATGCGGACCCGGATTCTCTATGGTGGGTCGCTGAAGCCCTCGAACGCGCGGAGCCTCCTCGAGCAGCCGGATATCGACGGCGCCCTCGTCGGCGGCGCGAGCCTCGATCCCAACGATTTCGCAAGCATCGTCTCGACCTGTCTCGAGACCAGACTGGAGCCATTCGGATGCTGACCTTCCTCTACGCCCTGCATTTCCTCGTCTGCTTCATCCTGATCAGCGTCGTGCTGCTCCAGCGCGGCAAGGGCCAGGACCTCGGCGCCTCCCTCGGCGGCGGCAGCGCCAACACGATCTTCGGCAGTCGCGGCGCCGGCAACTTCCTGACCAAGATCACGACGGCGAGCGCCATCATCTTCATGGGCACGTCGCTCTCGCTCTCCTACCTCGGATACCAGTCTTCCGACGTCCGCCTGTTCGACCAGTCGGAGCCCTTCGTACCGGCAGGCGCCGCACCGAAGGCCGAGGAGTCCGGACTGGAAGAGGTGCCGGCCGCGGCGGGCGCCGCGGATGCGGGCGCTCCCGCGCAAGCGGCCGGCGACGGCGCGCTCGTCGAGATGCCGAGCGGTTCCGATGCGACCGACACCGCGGGTTCCGCCAAAGCCACCGCCCCGACCGACGCCGGAGCGGCTCCCAGCGCGGCAGCCCCGCCCACCGCGGCGAAGGCACCCGCGGCGAACCAACCCTAGAACGCTCGGTCCAGCGATCCGGGGCGATCGCGTGGAAACCTCGTGTTCGCCTCTGGGCGCGACCTGTCCCTTTGGTTATGTTCCGCGCCCGCGTGCGGCGGTGGCGAAACTGGTAGACGCACCAGCTTGAGGGGCTGGCGGGGGCAACCCCATGGAAGTTCGAGTCTTCTTCGCCGCACCATCTACCCTTCCTTAGAGGCTTTCGCGCAGCCTGCCGCGAACCACTCCAAGCCTCCACCGGAGCGATCATCCTCGAGATCGCGACCCGACTCCACGAGCCAACCGGGTATCCGCAGGCGGCGCCGGATCCGAGCGGGCATCGAGGCTCCCCAGATACCGCCAGATCGCCTCGACCTCGAGATCCTTGAGCCCCGCAAAAGCCGGCCACGGCATGAACTCGCGGTCCAGCGTCCGCCCATCCGGCGTCCGCCCGTCCCGCATTGCACGCGCGAAATCGTCTCGGCTCCAACGTCCGAGCTCCCCGCGCGGCGTGATGTCCGGCGGCACCGGCTCTCCCGGCAGCGAGAGCGGATGCAGTCCACCCGCGAGATCCCCGCGATGACAGACCCGGCAGCCGCCTAACGCGACGAGATATTCGCCGTACTCGGGTGTCGGCCCCGATGCGATCTCACGGGCGACCGGCGCCAGGCCGGAGACCTGCTCGGCGGAGATCAGATCCGGTGCCAGTCCCGCGGCGACGACCACGCGCGTCAACCAACCCGCCCGGCGCTCCGGCAGCACACGATCGACCGCCGGCACCTGTCGAACGTACGCGACGACCGCGGCGAGATCCCGATCCGAGAGACGCGCGAGATGTGCAGAGGGCATCAGGAGCAGCGATCGACCCACCGGATTCACGCCCTGGCGCAGTGCCGCCGACCAATCTGCGTCCGTGAACCGCGCGCCGATGCCGCCCTGGCCGCGAGTCAAGTTCGATGCGGCGAGCTTCCCGATCCAGGGGTCGTCGGCCAGCTCGCGGCCGGCGAGGTCCGGTCCATGACAATACGTACACTGGGCGACGACCGTGACCAGATGCCGGCCTCGATCGATGAGCGCGGGATCGACCGGGATCTCGAGCCCGCCCGATTTCTGCGCCACCACTGCATAACGCCACTCGAGCGCGCGTTCACTCAGCCCATGGATAGTGGCCCCGCCGATCAGGAGGATGCCGGCGGCGAAGCCGATGCCTGCCGCCGCGCGTGCACCCCAGCCGGCGCCGACCCGGCTCACCCGGCCTC
>JANNQH010000080.1:0-4592 GCA_031400655.1 Deltaproteobacteria bacterium
CGCATCGCCCGCCGCGAGCATGTGGTGTTCGGCGGGATAGGGCGTCTCGGCGGAGGGCGAGATGCCGAGATCGTGGGCGAGGCTGATGCTCGTCCCGTCGACGATGCTGTCGCGGGCGGCCGCGCGGCGCTCGGGCGTCAGATGGTGGAGCATGCCGAGCTCGTCGGTTGCGCCCCAGCGATTCCAGTTCGAGACCTGCTCGAAGAGCGCATCGAGCTCTGCTTCCTTCGGAACCTTCACGTCGCCATACCCGCTCTTCACACCCTGACTCATCGTTTCCTCGCCAACCGATTGCGAAAGAGTCGCCCCGGATACGCCCCGGTCGACTCGCCATCCTGAACCGTCACCTCGCCCGCCACGAGCGTCGCGCGCATCCCCACCGCCTTCTGCGAAAGACGCGGCTTCCCAGCCGGAAGATCCTCGACGACCCGCGGCACCGCCGGCCCGATCCGCGCGGGATCGAGGATATTGAGATCCGCCTGCAGGCCCTCGCGCACGAGTCCCCGGTCCGCGAAGCCCCAGGCGAGCGCCGGCTCGAACGTCAGCATGCGGATCGCCTCTTCGAGACCGAGCTTCTCGCGCTCGCGAACCCAATGGCCGAGCAGGTAGGTGTGGATCGAGGCATCGGCGATCTGCGAAAGATGCGCCCCCGAATCGGAGAAGGTCATGATCGTGCGCGGATGCCGCAGGACCTCGAGCAGCACCTCCTCGTCCTGGGGATAGAGGCTCGGTTGGATGAAGAGCACCTCGAAATCGCTCTCGACCGCCAGATCGATCATCGCTCGCGCCGGAGACACCCCGCGGCGCGCCGCCACCTCCCGCACCGTCGGATTCGGCGGCAGCCCGCGCTCGTAGACTCGGATCCCGTCGTAGTCCGGCGGCCTCGGCATCGCTCCGATCCCGCGCCAGGCGCGGTAGTCCCCTTCCATCGCAGCCTTCGCATAGCGCTCTCGCGCAGCCGGATCGGCGAGCACGCGGCGCTGCTCCGCGATCGGCAGCGTGCGGAGCGGCTGCCACGACGGCAGTACGTCGAAGGGCAGCCGCGTCTTGAAACCGAGCAGCACCGAGATCCCGCGGCAATGGCTCTGGCCGTACATGCGGCCCCCCGCCTTCGCGATCGCGTCGATCTGCTCGAGCATCCGGCGGCCACCGGCCTTCGTCGCGATCAGGCCCGCCGTGACCGGCACACCGAGATCGACGGCGATGTGGCGGATCTGGCGCCAGGTCTCGTCGACGACGGCGGGGTCGTTCGAGAGGACGCCCTCGGTTCCTCCCTCGAGAATCCCCGTTCCGAGGCGAGCCATGACGCCCGCGAGCCGATGTAGCTCCTCCCAGCTCGCGAGCCGCGAGGCGACGGGCCGGTCGTCCGAGGTCTCGTGATGCTCGCTGCGCGTCGTCGTGAATCCGATTGCGCCGGCGCGCAGCGCCCCCTCGAGCTCCGCCTCCATGCGCGCGAGATCGGCTTCACTCGCCTGCTCTTCGAAGGCGCGCTCGCCCATCGCGAAGGTGCGAAGCGCCGAGTGGCCGATGTTGGCGGCATAATGAATCGCCTTCTGCGTCCGGTCGACGGCGTTCATGTACTCGGGGAAGGTCTCCCAGCTCCAGGGAATGCCGGCGGCGAGTGCGGCCGGATCGAGATCTTCGGCGCGCTCGAGGTTTCGCACGACGAGGGCGCGGGCGTTCGCGTGGGCGGGCGCCAGCGTGAAGCCACAGTTCCCCATCACGGCCGTCGTGACGCCGTGCCAGCAGGAGTTGGCGCCCTGCGGATCCCAGAAGAGCTGGGCGTCGAAATGGGTGTGGCCGTCGATGAAGCCGGGGGTCACGACCTGGCCTTCGGCGTCGAGCTCGCGCCGGCCGCGCTCGGCGATGCGGCCGATCGCCGCGATGCGGTCGCCCTGGATCGCGACGTCGGCGCGATAGGCTCCGAGGCCCGACCCGTCTACGACGCGGCCTCCGCGAATCACGACGTCGTAGCTCAATGCGATGCTCTCCTTAGTCTTTCGGGAGGCCCAGGATTCGCTCAGCGATGATGTTGCGCTGGATATTCGGGCTGCCGCCGCCGATCACGGTGCCGTGCCACGCTAATGCCTCGTGCTGGAGCTCGCCCTGGTGCTGCGCTGCGCTGCCGAGCAGCTCGAGGGTCAGCTCGCTCATCTCGAGCTCGAGGATGCCACGCTGGAGCTTGTTGATGGCGGTCTCGCTGCCGGAGGGCTTGCCGTTCAGCTGGTCGGTGAGATGGCGCAGGCCGGTGAGGCGCATCGCTTCGACACGGATCTCCATTTCGGAGAGCCGGCGCCGGACGCGGTCGTCCGCGAGCGCGGGCCTGCCGTTGCGAACACTGTCGCGTGCGAGCGAACGGATGTCGTCGAGGTGCTGGCGCATCTCGGTCGATTCCGAGATCCCGGATCGCTCGTTCGCGAGCGCACCCATCACGACGCGCCAGCCCTCGCCTTCGGCGCCGAGGCGGTTCGAGACCGGCGTCCGTGCTCCGTCGAAGAAGACCTGGTTGAAGGAGGCCTTGCCCGACAGGTTCTCGATCGGCGAGACGCTGATCCCGGGCGTATTCATCGGGACGAGCAGGCAGGTGATGCCCTTGTACTTCGAGACCGTCGGATCGGTTCGCACCAACAGGAAGATGTGGCTCGCGAAATGGGCCGAGGTCGTCCAGATCTTCTGGCCGTGGATCACGTACTCATCGCCGTCCCGTTCGGCCCGGCACTGGAGCGAGGCGAGGTCGGAGCCGACGTCGGGCTCCGAATAGCCCGTGCACCATTGGGTTCGTCCGTCGAGGATCGCCTCGAGGTGCTCCGCTTTCTGGTCCTGCGAGCCGTGGACGATGATCGCGGGGCCGACCCAGGTCAGGCCCATGAAATCCGTGCCCAGCGCCGGTGCGCGGCGGGCCGACATCTCCTCCTTCAGGATGAATTGCCGGATCAGATCGCCCCCACCGCCGCCCCATTCCCGGGGCCAGTTGAAGCCGATCCAACGCTTCGCCCTCACCTGTCGATTCCATTCGCGCACAAAGTCCGGATCCTCGTCGGGCACGGGGTTCGGTAGATGGGCCGCGAGGAACGCGCGAACCTCGTCGCGAAAGGCCTGCTCCTCGGGCGTGAAATTGAAGTCCATCAGGGGTTGCCTCCCATACCATTCGCAGCGAGGGCGAGCCGTGCGAGGCGATCGCGATGATAGTCGCCGTCGCCGAACATCGGGCGCAGCCATTTCGAACGTTTTAGATAGAGCTGGATGTCGTACTCGATCGTGTAGCCGACGGCGCCGTGGAGCTGAATGCAGTCGACGCCGATCCGGGTGAAAGCGTCGGCGAGATAGGCTTTCGCGAGGGACGCGTAACGCGGGAGCTCGTCCCGGCGATTATCGATCGTCCAGGCGGCGTAGTAGAGAAGCGACTTGATCGATTCGGTGTCGACCCAGATGTCGGCGAGCCGGTGCTTCACGCCCTGGAAGCGGCCAATCGGCGAGCCGAACTGGACGCGATCCTTCGCGTACTGGACCGTCAGCGCAAGCGCCCCTTCCGCGGCGCCGAGCCCCTCCGCCGTCACGGCGACGCGGCCGCAGTCGAGCAGCCACTCGAGCGTCGCCTCGGGATCCGCCTCCGCGAGCCGATCCTCGGGCGCGAGCCGAACGCCGTCGAGCAAGAGCGTCCCACTGCGCTTCGTCTCGTCGAGACCCGGCACGAGCTCGACGCGCACACCCGGCGCGTCCTTGCGCACGAGCCCGAGCCGAATCCCAGGCCGCCCGCGATAGGCCACGACGAACACGTCCGCGCTCCCCGCGTCCGCCACGAAGCGCTTCTCCCCACGCAGCACGTCGGCGTCACCCTCGCCTGTGGCGACGAGCCCGACACCAGGGGCCCCCTGCACGTCGTTCGCCTCGAGCACCGCGAGCGTTCCGACTGCGCTTGCGTCGGCGAAGCGCGGCAGCCAACGCCCCTGCTGCGCCCGGCTGCCCGCCTCGCGGAGGGCCATCACCGCCAGCGCCGTCGAGACCAGCGGCGACGGCAGCAGCGTCCGCCCCGTCTCCTCGAGCAGCACGACGAAATCGACCCAGCCAAGCCCCGCGCCCCCGTGCTCTTCGGGGACGAGCAGTCCGAGGGATCCCTGCTCGGCCAGGGCCGACCAGAGCTCGGGCGAGTGGGCGTCGCGGGTCGCCATCAGCCGGCGTACTTCCGGGATGGGGCAGCGACCGTCGATGAACTTCCGCACGGCATCGCGCAGATACCCCTGCTCCTCGCTGAAACCGAAATTCATGCTGGCTCCGATGATCTCGTGGGGGGATCCGATCCGGGCGCAAGCTTCGGCCGTTCGAGCGACGGCGGCAAACCCGGGCCATCCACGGAGGAAAGATTCCAACCCACCCAAGGGGAGTGAAAGGGGTTCGCTGTTCGAATCGGCGGCGCTTCCGCGTCTCGGCGCGCTAACCACCTAGAATAGCTCCGCTCCACGGGGGGAGAGTGGAAATGAGCGCGCTCTCGCTGCTTGCATCGACGGTGCTCACCGTGTTGGGTTTCGTGATCCTTGGATCGGCCCTCGGACTGGTGCACGTCGCGCGCATGACGCGCAAACAGAAAAAGCTCC
>JANNQH010000081.1:0-3848 GCA_031400655.1 Deltaproteobacteria bacterium
CACGGCCGCTTGCCGCTCCCGGCGCCGGCGACCTTCGAGCTCCTCATCGGTGTGCCGACCGTGCCGGCGCACGTCGGTTGGGAGACGGTGACACCGACGGGTGCCGCGATCCTGCGAACCGTGGTCGACGAATTCGGCGCACTGCCGCCGATGACGGTCGAGCGGATCGGGTACGGTGCGGGGAACGATCGTCCCGGGCCGCTTCCGAACGTGCTGCGCGCGATCCTCGGAAGCGCTTCGGGGATGCGCGGCGATCGCGTGGTGACGATCGAGACCAACCTCGACGATTTCGTGCCCGAGCACTTCGACTACCTGATGGAGCGGCTGTTCGAGGCCGGCGCCCTCGACGTCTCGCTCCAGCATCTTCAGATGAAGAAGAACCGGCCGGGATTCCTGCTGCGGGTGCTCGCGCGGCCGCTGGATCGCGACCAGCTCGCGCGGATCGTGTTTGCGGAATCGACCGCCATCGGTGTGCGGATCGGGGAATGGGATCGACTTGTGCTCGAGCGCTCGAGTGCACGGCTCGTGACGCCGCTCGGGCCAGTACGTGTGAAGGTGGTGCGCGGGCTCGCTGGGCGGAGCGAATTCTCGCCCGAGTACGACGACTGTAAGCGGGCGGCGAAGAAGCACGGCGTTGCGCTGCGCGAGGTCGTCGAGCGCGTCCTGCAACAGGCCCGCGAGGAGCTCGCCGAGTGATGCTGGGGGGCGCCGCTGCGGTCGACCGCTCGCCGTTTGACTTCCATCCGGGCGAGGCCAGCGGCGCGGGTAGCTCGATCGGTGCCGCCGTCCTCTGCCTCCACGGGCTGACCGGTACGCCCTACGAAGTCCGTCCGATCGCGCAGGCGCTGGTCGCTCGCGGCCTGCGCGCTCGCGGCCCCTGGATGGCGGGTCACGAGCAGGGGCACGAGGCGCTCTCGCGCACGCGCTATGAGGATTGGGTCGAGCTCGCCGAGCGCGAGCTCGCGGCTCTTCGCGCCGAGCACGCGAAGGTATTCGTGGTCGGTGTCTCGATGGGCGGGCTCGTGGCGCTTCGCCTGGCAGAGACCCGGGCGGTCGACGGAATCGTCGTAATCGGCACCCCGCTCGCGTTGAGGCCGCCGCTGCCCCTGCTCGCCCGAGTCCTGCGACCCCTGATTCCTTTTCGGGCGAAGCGCGGCTCGGATATCCGTGATCCTGCTGCCCGGGCGCGCCATCCAGGGCTGCAGGCGATGCCGCTCGCTTCGGTGTGCGAGCTCGTCCGGCTCCAGGCGCTGGTCGCCGCCGAGCTAGCGCGCGTTCGCGCGCCGATCCTCGTCGCCCATGGCCGCCACGACCGGACCGCGCCGCCGCGGGATGCGACGCGGATCCACTCCGAGGTCGGCTCGGCCGAGAAAGAGCTCTTCTATCTCGAGCGCTCGGGCCACGTTGCGAGCGTCGACTACGACGGCCCGGCGCTCGCCCGCGCGGCGGCGGATTTCATCGCCCGTCGCTGTTAGGCATTGCGGTGGTTCGGTCCGCCCGCTTCGGATCAGGCCTGGCACGCGCGCAGGGCGACATAGGCGATCAGGGCCGCTTCGTCATCGGGTGAGATCTCGCAGATCCGCACGCCGATTCCCTGGCGGTCGACGCCTTGGAGCTCGCTGCGGTAGAGCACTTCGCCGACGAAGGAGAGATTGCGCTGAATCTCGGGCAAGGCGATTTCGCAGCTCGTCTCGCTGCGCTCGCCGATCGTCTCGGTGGTGGCGATGAAGAAGCCCCCGCGGCCGATCTCGGTAGCGAGGCAGGGGCGCGTCTGGCCCGCAAGCCGCGCCGCGAGCCGCCCCGAATAGCGAGTGAAGCGACGATCGCCGGCGGAGGCAGCGACCTTCGCGAGCTTCGTCACGAAGCGCGTGGCCTCGATCGGCTCGATCACGTAGCCCGCCGCGCCGACGGCGCGCGCTGCGTCCTGCCGGCTCTGGATATGGACGCTGTCGAGCAGCACGACCGGGATGCGAACGACGCCGGGAAGTGCGCGGATCGCCTGGATGAAGGTGGCTCCGTCGCTGCGGCCGAGGCCGTACTGCGAGATCACGAGATCCGGCGTCATGCTGGCGAGGCGCATCAGGGCTTCGGGTTCACTGCGCGCCGTGGCCGTGCGATAGCCTTGGCGCTTCAGCTCATCGCGCAGGGCTGCGTTCTCGACGAGCTGTGCGCCGACGAGCAGGACCTTCGGCTCGCGCGAGCCGCCCGCTCGTACGGCGTCGCTCGGCGGGGACGCGAAGAACGGTGTCGGCGCAGGCGACGAGACGGACTGTCCGGTGTGGCGCTCTGCCGCTTCGCGCGCGGCCGCAGCCCGCGCGAGGGCTTCGATCCGGGTTCCGAGGACCAGATCGAGCTGGCTGCCGGACTCGAGCTGACCACTCACGTCGACCACGCGTTCTGCGAGGCCCGCGAGCCGGTAGCCCGAGAGGGCGCCTGCCGACGGCAGGATCGCCTCGTCGAGCCGATGCATCAGGATGGGGTGCTCGTTCGATTCGCCCGCAAGCGAAAAGGCGAGCACAGAGCCGCCCTCGATCACACCGACCTCGATGCCGAGGTTCTTCAACGTACGGCCGGTCTCGCGCAGCTCGTGGACCCGGTCGCGCCAGGTCTGCCGGATCACGGCCTCGATCGCCGCCGCATCGGCGCAGCGCCGGATGTCGAGAAGCGGCAGGCCAAAGAAGGGCCTCGGCCGCAGGCATTTGATCTGATCCGCGCCGACCGTCGAGAACAGCAGGCGCTCGATCGACAACGGGCCCATGACGGACTCGAAGGGCGCCGGGCCGATCGGCAGGGAGACCAGCAGCGTCCGGCCTCCGGGCATCGCCCGACAAGCGAGCCCCATCCGCTCGAAGCGGGCCTGCTGGCGCTGCTGGACGCGGTCGAGCTGCGGCTCGGACGCACTCATTCTTCGTCGCCTCCGCGCGCTTCTTCGTCGCAGCAGCGGCCTGTCTTGACGTCCGCTTGTCTCAGGCCGTCTGGGGCGCCCGTTTAGAGCCGCACGGCACCGATTTCCCGATGGAAAAACCGGCGTCCCGTGCGCAAGTCGAGTGTGGGGTTAAAGACCTACTTCGTCGTCGCCGATAGACCTGGGGCCAGCGCAGATGTGATCCGACTCACATGTCCTGGGGAGAAGATCGATGCACCGCTTCCTGACCGCCTTCCTCTGCTTGTCGACCCTCGCGATGACCCAGAACGTGGTCGCGGGCACGCCGAGCCCGATCGAGTCCGTCGAAACCCTGGCGTTCGCGGGCGCCGTCGACGCAGCGGCGCTCTCGACGATTCGGGCGATCTCCGGCGCCCCGGTCGGGAACGAGGTCCCCACTCCCAGCACGATGCTGCTCCTTGTGACCGGCCTCGCCGGCCTGTCAGCGGTGGGGAGCCGCGGCCGATCCCCGAAGCAGGTCGCGGGTCTGTAGGCCGGGAGCGGGCACGGAGGTTCGCGCAGCGCCTTCCAGAGTGGGATCTTCAGGACTCCCGGTCCAACGCCTGGCCCGGCCCTCGAGGCGGATCCCATGAGTCCTGTGCATGCAATCCGAACCGGTTGAGTTGCGAGCGCCGGCGGTCGCGCGGGCGGGGAGCGGATTCGAAGAGCTGTTCGCACGGCTCGGCATTTCCGTCGTTTCGGATCCGCCAGCGCCGAGCTTCCTACTCGTCGAGGCCAGCGGACAGCTCGAGCTGCGGCCACCCGGAGAAGCATCGAGGCCGGGGGTTCGAGCCCATTTTCCACCCGACCGACAGGCACCGGGCCGCCGGGCCCATCCCCTCGTACGTGCGTTCGGCAAGCAGTCGATGCAAATTCTTGATCTGACGGCGGGGCTCGGGGCGGATGCCTATCGACTGGCCGACGC
>JANNQH010000082.1:0-2198 GCA_031400655.1 Deltaproteobacteria bacterium
GCGCGCCAGTCTCGCCACGCCGCGTCTTCGCGGTCGTCGTCGGAGAAACGGTGGACGAGGTCGGGCTCGGCCCGCAGGATCGCGCCGGTCGTCACGATCGCGTCGGCCCGGGCGCGGGCGAAGCCCAGCACGAATCGGTCGTTCGCGCTCGGCGGCGCGCCTGGGCCGAGCGCGATCATGGAGCGCACACGCGCGTCGATTGCGGCGACGTGCAGCAGACCGGTCTCGCGGCGCCAATCGATTCCCGAACCGAACAGGGCCGCGAGCGTGGCGTCGAGACGGCGGCGCGGACTCGTGCTGGACATCGTCGCTCCCGCCAATCCGATCTCGCGCGGGCGGTCCGCGTCGGCTGCACCGCCAGCGTAGCCGCGACGACCTGCCCGGAGCGACTGACCCCGCGTGGCGCGGATCAATCCGCGTTAGGATTGGCGCGAATGCCCACCGACGCGAGCGAAAATTCCGGGCGAGCGATCGCCCGCCGCGCCTTCGAGGCAGCGGATGCCTATTTCCTCTCCAATGCGACCCGGGCACGTACCGCCAACGAGCTCGCCTACACGCGCATCGGCGTGATCGGCTGCTTCGCCGTCGGCCTCTCCGGCATCGCCTTCCTTCCCTGGCAGCGATTCCACTGGCCGACCTCCATCCTGCTGGCGATGCTCGCGTCGAGCCTGCTCTGCCTCGCGCTTCCGTTCCTGTTGCGACGACGCGATGCGATTCGCAGCCTCGGACATTTCGTCTGCGCCCAGGTGACCGCCTACGCGTTCGTGGTGGTCGCCCTGAGCGGCGGGCGCGCGACCGGCATCCTCCCCGTGCTGCCGATGATCCCGATGCTCGCGCTGCTGATGCGCGGGGGGCGGGCGGTGATCGGCTGGGGGCTCGTCGCCGCCGGCGTGGCCGTGCTCGGCGCGCTGCTCGCGAGCTCGAACGCCAACCCCATCGTCGCGGGTTTCCGCGATCTCCGGCACGTCGAGCGCTACCCCATCGCGCTCATCTGTTTGTTCGGCATGCTGGGTGTGACGGTGTTGTTCGAGAAGCTCTGGAACCACAGCGCGATCGAGCTGGCGGAGCGTGCGCGGGCCGATCTCGCGCTCCGCGAGGATCGCTATCGAACGCTGCTCGAGCACGCGTCGGAGGGCATTCTCGTCGTCAATGCGAAGGGTCGCATCCAGTTCGCGAGCCCGGCGGCGGAGTGATTGATCAGCCGCGAACGCGAGAGCAGCGTCGGCCGAGCGCTCATCTCACTCACCGACGCGGAGGGGCTCGCGGAGCTGGTGCCGATGTGGCGGCGCGCGATCGAGCACCCGGGCGAGATGGTACGTACCGCGCTGCGCAGCTCGGCGCGGCCGCGTGCCGACGGCAGCTCCCGCCCCCGCCTCGAGATCACGATCACGAACCACCTCGACCACCCCGCCGTCCACGGCGTCGTGATCCATCTCCACGACGTCACGGACCTGACACGCGCCAAGACCAACTATCAAAACCTCGTGGAGCGATCGCTCCAGGGAATCTCCGTCGTGTGCAGATCCCGGATCGTCTACGCGAATCGGGCACTGGCCAAGCTCTTTGGAGCCGACCTCGACCACTTTATCGGCCGCAAGACCAGCGAGACCCTCGAATACGTTCATCCCGACGATCGGCAACGCGTCGTCGAAGCCCTGAACCAGCCCGGCCCGGGCAATCCGGATTTGATCGAGATGCGAATCCGGCGCGACGACGGAAACTGGCGATGGCTCCAGATGCGCTGGTCCGACGCCGTCTGGGAGGGGCGGCGGGCGCGCCAGATCGCCTACGCCGACGTCACCGCCCAGAAGGAGCTCGACACCAGCCGGCTACTCGAGCAGGAGCGCCTCGAGACGCGCATTGCCGAACGCACCCGGGAGCTCGAAGCCAGCCAGCAGACGCTGCGCGCCCAGGAGCGGCTCGCCGCCGTCGGCACCCTCGCCGCCGGTGTCGCCCGCCAGATCAACAATCCCGTCGGCGCGATTCTCGCCGCCGCCGACTTCGCCCTCGTCACCGCCGAGGATCCGGACCACGACCGCATCGCCGCCTCGGCGCTCCAGGAGATCAAGGCCCAGGCCGTCCGCTGCGGCCGGATCATCCGCAGCATCCTGCAGTTCTCCCGCTCCGAGTCGAGCGAGAAATGGAGTGGCGACGTAGTCCGCGTGCTGCGCACCGCCGTCGACGCGACCCGCCGACTC
>JANNQH010000083.1:0-6106 GCA_031400655.1 Deltaproteobacteria bacterium
GGGCTGCATCGCTTCGCTCGTGTGAAGGTGCCGCCGCTGCTGCCGCGCTTCCTGCCGTGCGGGGCGCCCGGCCACTTCGTCCCGGTCGAGCAGGTGATCGCCGCGCATGCCCAGGTGCTGTTTCCCGGGACCGACATCATCTCGGGTCACGTCTTTCGCGTGACCCGCGACGCGGATCTCGCGATCGAGGAGAGCGACGCTGACGATCTGCTGCTGGCGGTGGTCTCGGCCCTGCAGCGCCGGCTGCGGACGAACGCGGCCGTGCGCCTCGAGCTGCCGAGCGGCATGTCCGAGGCCGCACGGAATCTGCTGTCGAGTGAGCTCGAGCTCGAGTCGAGCGACCTCTACTGCACCAGTGCGCTGCTCGATCTCGGCGCGCTCTGGTCGCTCTACGGTCTGGAGCGGCCGGACCTGAAACACCCCGCGTTCGCGCCGGTGACGCCCGCCTCGCTCCGGACCGAGGAGGGCGGTGCCTGCAAATTTTTCGATCGCCTGCGCGAAGGCGACGTGCTCGTCCATCACCCGTACGAATCCTTCGCCACCTCCGTCGAGACCTTCCTCGCCCAGGCGGCCGCCGATCCCGCCGTGCTCGCCATCAAGCACACGCTCTACCGGACCTCGCGGCTCGGCAACGCGAGCGTCAATGCGCTGATGCAGGCAGCGGCGGCCGGCAAGGAGGTCGTGACGCTGATCGAGCTGACGGCCCGCTTCGATGAGGAGGCGAACGTCGCCTGGGCCCGCACCCTCGAGCAGGCCGGCGTCCACGTCGTCTACGGCATGGTCGGACTCAAGGCCCATGGCAAGACGACCCTCGTCGTGCGGCGCGAAGGCGAGGCCATCCGCCGCTACGGCCATATCGGGACAGGCAACTACAACCCCGACACGGCGCGCAGCTACGAGGATCTCGGGCTCTTCACAGCGGATCCGGCGATCTGTGCCGACCTCTCCGAGTTCTTCAACTACCTGACGGCGTACAGCAACCAGCAGTCCTTCCGAAAGCTCTGGGTCGCCCCCCGGACGCTCCGAAGCAGCCTGATCGAGCTGATCCGGCGCGAGGCGGCGCAGGCCGATGGCCGCATCATCATCAAGGCCAACGCCCTGGCCGACCCGGAGCTGATCGAGGAGCTGTACCGCGCGTCGCAGGCGGGGGTCGAGATCGACCTCATCGTGCGCGGCGTGTGCTGCCTGCGACCGGGCGTGACGGGCTTGTCCGAGCGGATCCGGGTGCGCTCGATCGTGGGTCGCTTCCTCGAACATTCCCGCATCTTCCGCTTTGGCAGCGACGCCCGGGGCCCGGTCTACGCGATCGGCTCGGCCGACATGATGACGCGCAACCTCGACCGGCGGGTCGAGGTGGTGACGCCAGTGGAGGATCCGGGACTCGCGGCTCGCCTCGGAAACATCCTCGAGGCCCTGCTCGCGGACGACGTGCTCGCCTGGCAGCTCGATGCGAACGGCGCCTGGCGACGCGTCGCCGGCCCGCGCGGCGCAAACGCCCAGACGGCGATGCTCGAGGCCGCCGCGCGCAGGGCCGAGCGGCCTTCGCCCCACGAAGGTGCGGGAACCGTCACGACTTTCGTTCCCGTTCCGGAAATCACGCGGTAACCTCGGTCGATCGAGCCGCCGCCCTGCCCCCCCGGAGCCGGCTAGATGCACGCGTCGTTAGTCCGAGCACTCGAGCGCGCGCGACATCCCTCGAGTGCGGCCAACGTCGGCAGCAAGCGGTGGCGAGCGCTGGCGAAAGGGGAGGTCGATTTGACGGAACCGCGAGAAGCCCGGCGCCACTCGGATGCGAAGCTGCGCGTCGCCGTCCTCGATCTGGGGAGCACTTCCTTTCATCTCCTGGTGGCCGATGCGAGCCCGACGGGTCGCATCGAGCGCGTGGTGCGGCAGCGGGTGATGTTGCGGCTCGGCGCCACGATCGCGGCCGAGGGCGAGATCCCGAAGGCGATTGCCGCGCGGGCCGTCGAGTCCGCTCGAGAGCTCCAGAGCCTGGCCGAGGCCCACGGCGCCGAACGCCTGATCCCTGTCGCGACGGCGGCGCTGCGCGACGCCCGCAACGGTGCGGCGCTGGCCAGCTCGATCGCACGTGAGCTCGGAATGAAGGTGCGCGTGCTCTCGGGTCTCGAGGAAGCGCGGCTCATTTTCGGCGCGTTCCGGCGCCGCGTGCCCTTGGGAGATGCAGCGGCCCTGGGGATGGACCTCGGCGGCGGTAGCCTCGAGCTCGCGATCGGCGACGACGCGGAAGTGCAGTGGGAGAAGACGCTTCCGCTCGGAGTCGCGCGGCTGCACAGCGAGCTCGTCGAAAACGATCCGATGAAGCGCCGCGAGCGCAAAGAGATCGAAGAGCGGGTCGCCACGCTGATCGAACCCCATCGCAAGCAGGTGCGCACGCGCGGAACGAAGCAGCAGATCATGTCGGGCGGCACGGCCCGGGCGCTCGCCCGGATCGTCGAGGAGAACGGCGGGGGCCGTACCGTGAAGGGCGGACTCCGAGTGAGCGCCGACGAGATCGCTCGGCTCGCGGATCGGCTCGCCGAGGCCGACCACGACGAGCTCCTGCGCATTCCTGGCATGAAGCGCAGTCGCGCGGATCTGCTGCCGACCGGGGCGGTCGTCGTCGATGCCGTGATGCAGAGCCTCGCCCTGCCCGATCTCCTGATCTGCGACTGGGGCCTGCGCGAAGGCGTCATCCTCGAAGCGCTCGGCCTCATCAGCGCTCGCGGAGCGGCCTCCTAGCGCCCCTCGAATCGAGGGTCCCGCTTCTCGACGAACGCCGTCGTTCCCTCGACCCGATCGTTCGTCGCGAAGACGAGCCCAAACGCCCGCTGCTCGAGCGCATGGGCCGTGCGCACGTCGGCGTCCTGCCCTTCCTGCATGACCTGCTTCGCGAGCCGCGTCGCGACCGGCGCCCGCGACGCCGCCGCGCGCGCGGCGGCAAGCGCGGCGGGCACGAGCTCCGCCGGCTCGAAGACGCGGTTCACGAGTCCGATCCGCAGCGCCTCTTCAGCGTCGATCGGGTCGCCCAGCAACACGAGCTGCTTCGCCCACGCGAGCCCGACGCGCCGCACGAGCCGGCTCGTCCCGCCGAAGCCCGGGATCAGGCCGAGCTTAGTCTCCGGCTGTCCGATCTTCGCCTCGCGGGACGCGAAGATGAAGTCACAGGCGAGGGCCAGCTCGCAGCCGCCGCCGAGCGCGAAGCCGTTCACGGCGGCGATCGTCACGATCGGGAGGGTTTCGAGCCGGCCCATCACGCGGTGTGCGAGGGCGGAGAAGGCTTCGGCCTCGAGTGGCGTCAGCGTCCGCATCGCAGCGACGTCCGCACCGGCCACAAAGGCCCGGCCAGCGCCCGTCACGACGAGGGCGCCGATCTCGCGATCCGCCTCGACCGCATCGAGGACCCGACCGAGCGCGTCGATGACCTCGGCGTTCAGGGCATTCAGCGCCTTCGGCCGGTCGACGGTCACGAGGGCGACGCCCGCCTGCTTCTCCAATCGTACGAGTTCGCTCATGGGACTCCTCTATTCGGATCTATTCGGATGCAAACGGATCGATCACCGTCGGCGGCGCGTCATCCACCGCCGAACGCAGGAAGTGCACGCGCCGGCGCACGCTCTCTTCGGCGAGCTGCGCGCAGAAATGGCCCTCGCGAAGCACGTCTTCGGGAAGCGGGAGAGCCTCGGGACGACAGCCCGGCGCGGTCGGAAGGCTCGAACCGTAGGGCACGACCTCGACGTACGCGCCGGTCGCGCCGTCGGCGAGATTGCCACGCAGCGGGGTCTTCGCCCGGGGCAGTAGGAGAGCGGCCTCGTCCGGCGGATCGATCCAGGCGAGCGGCCCCATCGCGTAGGCGAGCGAGCGGCTCGCACGGTTCGGGAGGTAGCCGTCACCCCGGCCCGCAGTGATGAGGATGCTTTTCGACAGCCGGTCCCTCGCCTGGCCCGTCGACAGGCCTTCGCGGTGGAGCCGCATTGCATGCAGGTGCGGATCCTGTCGGTCGATCGCGGTCTGGAACAACGCGAGCGTCACCCAGAGATCGATCGGACGGAAATCGCCGAACAGGAAGGGCAGCGCCTTCACCATGCTCGAAGCCGCCTGGTGGAGCGCCAGCTCCGAGAGCCGCGCGCCGCCGACCACGAGCGAGGCCGCGCGAATCCGGTCGCTGTAGGCGAGCAGCGCCTGGCCGTGGATCGCGCCCTGGCTGATGCCCTCGTAGACGATGGGCAAAGCAGCGTCGATCTCGGGACGGCCGTCGGGCGCCGCAAGTGGAAGCACGTCGAGGGTGGCCAGCTCCGGCAGTGCCTCGACCAGGGAGAGCTGCTCGCCGAGGGTGACCAGCCAATCGTCGGGAACGACCGCATAGCGGCGCACCGAGTCGGCGAGCGCCGCGACCTGGCGTACGACGATCTGCCGCCGATCGAGAAGCCCGAGCTCACCGCTGCGATTCCAGAGATCCGTGAAGCCGACGATGGCGAAGCCCGCCTCGAGAAAAGCGTCCTGGCGACGCGACCCGACCTCCTCCTTCGCCGATCCCGGATTGCCGTGTTGATAGACGAGCAGCGGCGCAGGCGTCGTGCTCGCGCGCCGGGGAATCGCCAGCACGAAGCGGAGCGCGTCGCGGCCGACGACCCGCGGCACTCCGTCGGCATCGCGGGCCAGCGCCCCGGCGCGCCGCTCCCGCCAGACCGGCGTTGCGAAGCGCCCGAACACGAGGGCCGCGAGCGGACGAGCCGGATCGCGGACGGGCTCGACGCGCTCGATCTCGATCCGCGGACCCGGCAGCGCCCGCACCGCCGCGAGCAGCGCCAGCGGATCGCGCTCGATCCCGGTGAGGCTCCGCACCGTGAAGCGGAGGGCGAAGACGAGATCGTCCCGGGTCCAGGGAATCGCGAGCGCCGAGTCCGACACTGCGAGCGCCGGGGCGAGCTGGTCGGCGATCAGGGCGCTCACGCCGGTCGGGGGGGCGGCGCGGCGCGCGAGGATCGAACGCAGCTGCGCCGGCTCGACCATCGCCCGTCCCGCATTCGATGCGATGCCCCGCCGCAGCAAGACCGCATAACGTCCCCCCGGCCGCAGCGGCCGCGCTGGCAGGATCCAGAGCGCGTGGTCCTCGAGACCGATCGAGCTGCGGTCCTTGCGAAGCACCGCCTCGAAGGGCCAGCGCTCGCCGCGGGTCGGACTGGCCCGATCGATTTCGACGAGCGCGATCGTCGACGCAGGATCGAGGGACTCGTCGACGGTTCGGGGAATCGAATCGGGATCGATGCGATCGCTGATCGGCAGCACGATCGGCCCGATCGGGCTCCAGCCATCCGCCCGCGCGAGCTCGGGCCGAAGCCCCTCGATCACCTCGCGCAGGTCGCTGCGCAGCGCCACCGGCAGATCGAGCCGAAGACCGGTCGCCGACTGCGAATCGAACACGGTCCAGAAATCGTCGGGGATGGGTGCAACCTCACCCGGGATCGCCCGTCGATAGACGACCTGGAGCGCGCGTCCCGGGGCGGCACTCGCGCGGAAGGTGGTGAAGCCGATCGACTCGCGAACGCCCGCCCGCGACCAGCCGAGGCGACAGGATCTTTCGGCGGGCAGCCGATGCTCCGGCTGCACGACGATGCGCCCGGCCGCCACGCGATGTCTGCGAACGGGGAGCGCCTCGCCCTCGCAAACGAGGCCGATCTCGACAATCGCATCCGATGCACTCGCCGGAACGACCCGCAGCTCCGGCCAGGCGCCGATCGGGACGGCGCTCGCGCCATCGACGGGGATCGATTCCACACGGGCACCGAGCGCGTCGCGCTCCGCCTCCGCCCGCTCCCGATCCTCCTCATCGAAGAAGGCATCCGAGCAGCCATCCGAACAAACCAGCGCGAGAAAGACCGCGAGCCCGAGCAATTTCCGCATTCCTGCGTGATATGCTCGAAATCGTTTCACTCGCCGCAATCGCAAAGGAGGCTCCATCCATGGCATCGTTCGCCCGGACTGTTTCGTTCGTCGCCGGCGCGCTCGCGGTCGTCGGACTCATCTTTGGGAATCTGGGCCTCGTGGCACCGCTCACGGGCTTCCAGATCTCCATCGGGAGCGCTCTGCTCGGTGGGCTCCTCGCGGT
>JANNQH010000084.1:0-3283 GCA_031400655.1 Deltaproteobacteria bacterium
AGGACGGCGTTGTGCGTGACGAGCGCGCCGCCCATCGAGTGGCCGATCCCGAGCGCGATCCGCGTGGCGCCCGTTTGCGCGAGCAGCGCCGTGAGGGCGCAGTCGATGTCGAGGGCGAGCGTCGCCCAGGTGTAGGCGTCGGGATCGCTCCCGGGCGCGACGGAAGTCGAGTCGCCGTGACCGCGCGCATCGATCGCGATCACGCGGAAGCGATCGCGGAGCGCCGCGGCGATCGGTGCCCAGGTCGCGGCGCAGAAGCCGTTCGCGTGCAGCAGGACAGCGAGCGGACCCGCGCCTCCCCAGTCGAGATAGGCGAGCTCGACGCCGTCGCTTGCGCCGGGCAGCCGGCCGCGCGCCACGCCATCGACGAGCGGCAGCGCTTTCGACCAGGCGTCGTGCCAGATCCGCTCTCTTTCACGCACGCTCTGCGGATCCTCAGCCCCTGAAGCCACGACCGACCTGCTTCCTGTCCCTTCGGACGTTCCGACCCCATCCACGCGCCCCGGCCGGCCCGCTTCGGAGCGCGGGCGAACGGCCTATGCTGCCGCCGCCGTGACCGACCTGAGCCCCCGCTTCGACGAACCCTTCCGAGCCTTGATCCGCGAGCGCCTCGCCGCTTTTCCACGCGAGGTCGTCGCGAACGAAACGCTCCGCCACGCCGCCGTGACCCTGATCATCACGCCCGGTCAGACTGGCGAGGCCTGCTTCGTCATCACACGCCGCACCGCCCGCCTCGCCCATCACGCGGGTCAGTGGGCGCTGCCCGGCGGCCGCCTCGACGCGGGCGAGACCGTGATCGAGGCCGCGCTGCGCGAGACCGAAGAAGAGGTCGGGCTGCGCCTCGCGCCCGAATCGGTGCTGGGGCTGCTCGACGATTTCCCGACCCGCTCCGGCTTCCGCATGACGCCGGTCGTCGCCTGGGCCGAGGCGGGACAGACGCTCTGCGCCAATCCCGACGAGGTCGAGCGCGTTCATGTCGTCCCGCTCTCGGAGCTGCAAAAGCCCGAGGTCCCGGTCTTGCGCTCGATTCCCGAGAGCGACCGCCCCGTCCTCTCGATCCCGATGCTCGGCACGCTCATCCACAGTCCGACGGCCGCCATCCTCTACCAGCTGCGCGAGGTCGTCCTCGCCGGCCGCCACACCCGCGTCGCCCACTACGAGCAGCCGCTCTTCGCCTGGAAATGACGGACTCGCCCGCCTAGGAGTCTGCGCGGCAGAGCACGAATCGAGCAGAGAATAGCCAGTGGAAGGCGATTTTCGTCGTCGCACTTGCTTGAAGGTTCGCTGGAGCGGCGGCGAGTCCGCTCAGCTCGTGATGATTGTCGGGCTTCGTCCGCGACGGGACCCGTGGATCGCCTCGTGTCCGCTTCAACCAAACGCCATTCGGCGATGCATCCGCTTCAGATTCATGGCCAGACAGGCGAGGTCCCATTCGCCGCGGACCTTCTCCGCCCCTCGTACACTGAAGCGACCAAATCCCATCACCGATTTGATCCACGCAAAGGGAGGCTCGGCCAAGTATTTTCGCTTCCGATAGTTCTTCTGGCCACGCTGCGTCTTCATCTTCGAGAACATGCGAGTCGTCGCTTCTTTTCCTGCACCCGGCTCTTTCGGTTGCCCGCTCTTCTCCCGACCGAACGCGACAAAACCGTCGATGCCTCGATCCTCGAGTCCCGCCAGGTTCGACTCCGATCGGTAGCCGGCGTCGGCCAAGACCTTCTCGGGAAGCTCACCCGTGTTCTTCTCGATCTGATCGATCAACGGTTCGAGTTCCCGCACGTCCGAAGCGTTCTGCGTCACGCGGGCCGCCACGATGATCCGTGCCGTCTCATCCACCGCGATCTGCGCGTTGTAACACTGTTCAAAACCCGACGATCCCCGCTTCATGATCCGGCTATCGGGATCGGTAAAATTCTCTTGCGCCGTCGCCTCCGGCTCTCCAAAGGCTCGCTTGAAGGGTCTTCCAGGCTTGCCGCTCCGGTCTTGATCGCCCGGCTCTCGTCCCTCCTTCTCATCGATCTCGCGCTGACGGGCTTCCAGTCGCTCGCGAGCCGCCTGGATCGTCTTCAATCGGTCTTCGCGACGAGCCAGCTCCGCCGGCAGCTCATCGCCGCGCTGGTCTCGCCCGTAGCGCTTGTCCTCGGCCGCATCCGCCTTCGTCGCCCGAGCCAACAAGTCTTGGATCTCCTGGCGAAGACGCTGCTCCTCTTCCTGCATTCGGCCGTAGCTCATCGCCTTGTGCTTGCTCGCGTTGGCCTTCAGCTTCGAACCATCCACGGCGACCGTGCCGAGCTTGACCAACCCGACCTCGCGGGCAAGCCGGACGACTTGAACGAAAAGTTCTCGGAACTCGGGCAAGTGGCGCTGTCGGAAGTCCGAGATCGTGCGGTGGGCCGGGAAGTTGTCCGCAGCGAGTACGCGAAACGCCACATCTTCGTGGAGCTTCGCGGCGATCTTGCGCGACGAGAACGTCCCCGATGCGTAGGCGTACACCAGCACCTTCAACATCATCCGCGGATCGAAGGCCTGGCTGCCGGGCCCCGCGTCTCCGTAACGGGCCTCGAACACACTCAAATCCATCCCGTCGATGGCGTCCGAAAGGAAGAAAATCAGATGATCTTCCGGCAGCCAATCGCGCAGCGAAGGCGGCAGCAGAAGCGTCTGATCGGGCTCGTAACGACGGTATCCACGCGGCATGACCCAAGCTAACAACTTCGACTATTGTTGGCTTCTGCCGCGCAGACTCCTAGTTCTAGATCCCCTCACTGCCGAGTGATCGACGTAGGGGCCGAAAACCCGCCGCCCCAATCGCGGAAACGGTCCAGGGGCGTCGACCGGTCGGCAGGAGCTGGATCGACGAGAAAGCCTGTAATCGACCCACCTTCGGACTCAATGCGCGGCCAATGCCGGGCGTAGTGGTGGGGCCCACCTTGACCGCCGATTAAGGAAAGGCTGCCTGAGTTATTTATCCCTTGCTTGGACAGAATGTGAATGGTTTCCGCATGACGAATTGTGTTGACCCGACCGGGGTAAGTATGAGAGCTTGACCAAGCTAATACTTTTCTTGGGAAGGGGAAGTTGATGTCGAAGGAGCTGCTGTGCTTGGCGGTCTGCGCGACTCTGCTTGTATCTGGTTCTCCGGCATATGCTGCCCTTGTCGAGCAGGACCTGTTTACGGCGGGCGATGGACTACTGACTCTGGACACGGACACTAATCTCGAATGGCTGGACGTGACTGAGACGCTGGGCCAGGCGTTCTAACGTCGATGCGTTAGTCATGGTT
>JANNQH010000085.1:0-7452 GCA_031400655.1 Deltaproteobacteria bacterium
GACGCCTGGCGCGAGCTCGGCCGGCCGCGGCTCTTCTACGCCGTCTCCGCCGGCAACATGGACTCGATGATCAACCACTACACGGCGAACCGGAAGCGCCGCAACGCCGACGCCTATTCACCCGGCGGTGCGATAGAGCGCCGTCCCGATCGGCCGACGGCAGTCTACGCGCAGCGCTGTCGCGAGGCGTTCAAGGGTGTGCCCGTCGTGATCGGCGGCGTCGAGGCATCGCTCCGGCGGATCGCGCACTACGACTACTGGAGCGACCGCGTCTGGCCTTCGATCCTGGTGACCTCGAAAGCCGATCTGCTGGGCTACGGAATGGGCGAGGCGACGCTGCTCGAGATCGCGCGCCGGCTCGCGGCCGGCGAGCCGATCTCGTCGCTGCGCGATCTGCGCGGCGTGGCCTACCTGCTCGGCAAGAACGAAACGATTGCCGAGGCGGATTTCGGCGGCGCTCTGGGCAACGCGACGATCGAGCTGCCGAGCCACGAACAGGTGACCGGTGACGCGCGCGCTTTCGCGGAGATGACCCGCAAGCTCCACCACGAGACGAATCCGCACAACGCCCGGCGCCTCGTCCAGCCCCACGGCGATCGCCTGCTCGTCGTGAATCCGCCCGCCTTCGCCCTCGACGAGCAGACTCTCGACCGGCTCCACGAGCTCCCCTACACGCGTCGGCCCCATCCCGACTATCAAGACCCGCCGCCCGCCTGGGAGACGATCAAGCACTCGGTCCAGATCATGCGCGGCTGCTTCGGTGGCTGCACGTTCTGTTCGATCACGATGCACCAGGGCCGCGAGATCCAGAGCCGCAGCCCCGGCTCGATCCTGCGCGAAGTCGCGGAGCTCGCGCAGAGCCCCGATTTCAAGGGCACGATCTCCGATCTCGGCGGTCCCACCGCCAACATGTATCGGATGGCCTGCACGCGCCCCGAGGTCGAGAAGACCTGCCGGCGGCTCTCGTGCGTCCACCCGAAGATCTGCAAGCTGCTCGGCACCGACCACGCGCCGACGATCGACCTGATGCGCAAGGCGCGCGCCGTTCCCGGCGTCGCCCGCGTCCACATCGCCTCGGGCATCCGCATGGATCTCGCAGCCGACGAGCCCGAGTACCTCGACGAGCTCGCGCGCTACCACGTGGGCGGGCATCTCAAGGTCGCCCCCGAGCACGTGAGCGAGCGTGTCCTCGCGCTCATGAAGAAGCCGACGCAAGGCAGCTTCGAGATCTTCGCCGAGCGCTTTGCCGCCGCGTCGAAGCGGGCCGGCAAGGAGCAGTATCTCGTCCCGTATTTCATCTCGAGCCATCCGGGGTCCGGTGTCGAGGATATGATCGAGCTCGCCGTCTATCTGAAGCGCCACGGCTACCGGCCGCGCCAGGTCCAGGACTTCATCCCCGCGCCGATGGACATCGCGACCTGCATGTACTGGACGGGCCTCGATCCGTTCACCCTCGAGCCCGTCGAGAGCGCCCGGCGCCTCACGGATCGCCTGGTGCAGCGGGCGCTGCTCCAGTTCTTCGCACCGGAGAACTGGGCAACCGTGCGCGAGGCCCTCGTGCGCGCGGGGCGCGAAGATCTGATCGGCGAGGGTCCCGACTGCCTGATTCCCGCGCGGCCGCCGCGGCAGGCGGGCGCGGCAGCGCGGGGAAGTGCGCCGCGAACGGAGACTCCGGGCTATCGCCGGCCTTCGCGCGAGCGGGGCCGCCGCCGCGAAGAGCCCGGCCGAGAGCGCCGCGACTGACGACGAGGTCCGATTCCGGCGAGTCGCGCGCTGCCTCGACGCTAGGCTCGAGCCAGCCCGCGATCCGCGAGGGGAGAACGCGTCCCTGTCGTCCCGACTCGATACCCGCTTCGATCCGGAGATCCTCTACGGGGCTGTCACTCGCCGCGATGTGCGCTTCGACGGCCGCTTCTTCACGGGGGTCGAGACGACGGGCGTCTTCTGCCGCCCGGTGTGTCCGGCGCCGACGCCGCGGTCCGTCAATTGTCGTTATTTCCGCAGTGCCGCCGCGGCCCAGGCAGCCGGCTTTCGACCGTGCCTGCGCTGTCGGCCGGAAGCGGCGCCGGGGACGGCGGCGTGGCGCGGCAGTGCGGCGAGCGTGTCGCGCGCCCTGCGGTTGATCGAGAACGGCGCCCTCGACGGCGAGGGCAGCGTCGAAGCCCTGGCGGCCCGGCTCGGCATCGGTGCGCGCCACCTGCGCCGCCTCTTCGACACCCACCTCGGCGCCACGCCGAGCGACGTTGCCCGACTTCGCCGCGTGCTCTTCGCCAAACAGCTGCTCGACGAGACTTCGCTCCCGATGGTCGAGATCGCCCTGTCGGCGGGCTTCGGAAGCCAGCGGCGCTTCAACGCTTGCATGCAGGAGGTCTACGGGCGACCGCCGAGCTCGCTTCGCCGGCGGCCCGCAGCGCGCCTTTCTCGATCAATCGGAGGGCGCGCGGGCGTGAGCGATCCCGGGGAGACCGCGAGGACGGGGGCGGCGCTCGAGCTCTCGCTCCCGTATCGCCCGCCCTTCGACTGGAGTGCGCTGCTCGCCTTCTTCGCGCGCCGCACGATCGCGGGCGTCGAGCGGGTCGCCGAGGGCACCTATCAGCGAACGCTGCGCAGCGCGGGCGGGCCGGGCTCGATCTGCGTGCGCGATGAGCCCGACAAGCGGCGGCTGCGGGTCGCGGTGCGGCTCGCTTCGACGGCGGGGCTGCTCGAGCTGCGGGGGAGGCTGCGTCAGCTCTTCGATCTCGATGCGGACGGGACGGCGATCGATGCCGTGGTGGCACGCGCGCCGATGCTGCGCGACGCGGTGCGGGCGCGGCCCGGGATGCGGGTGCCGGGGGCCTGCGACGGGTTCGAGACGGCGGTGCGCGGGATTCTCGGGCAGCAGATCCAGGTCGAGGGGGCGACGACACTGGCGGGCAGGATCGCGGAGGCGTTTGGCGAGCAGCTGCCCGCGCATCTGCGCCTCGACGCCTCGCTCGGGACGCTCTTTCCCACCCCCGCGCAGCTCGCCGACGCGAAGCTCGAGCCGCTCGGCGTGATCCGGACGCGCGCCGAGGCGATTCGCGGATTGGCGCGGGCCGTCGTTTCGGATCCGACGCTCGTCGAGCCGGGGGAGGGGCTCGAGCCCGATCTGCTGCGCTGGCAAGCGCTGCCGGGGATCGGGCCGTGGACGGCGCAGCTCGTGGCCATGCGCGTACTGCGCGAGCCCGATGCGCTGCCCGCTTCGGATCTGGGGCTGCGCAGGGCGATCACGCCGAAGGGCGCCGCACCGCGCCCGGCGGCCGAGGTCGAGGCCCTGCTCGAGGTCTGTCGTCCGTATCGCGCGTATGCGGCGATGCGGCTCTGGTCCCTCGAACGCGCGTCAGCGACGGCCGTTCCCTGATTCGAGCTGCTTGCGCAGGACCGAGACGTGGATGACCCCGAAGAGGAAGGTCTGCCAGAGCTCCTCGGCGAGGGGCCGCGAGCTCTTTCGCAGGACGCCGAGGAAGGCGATGCATTCGATCACGTGGACTACCGCAAGGACCACGAAGAGCGTGCGTCCGAAGCTTCCGATGGCGCTCGCGGCGAGCGGCGCAAAGAAGCAGGCGGTCGCGATCAGCCAGGTCGATCCGATCGCGGCCTTGGCGATCGAGAGAAGCGTGTTGTGTTGCATGGCGGACTCCCTCGCTCGAGTAGGCGAGCAGGCGCGCAGCATAGCGAGCGGTTCGGCCGGGCTCACGCGCGCGCGAAGTGCCAGGCCAGCGCGATCCACGCGGCGCCGAAGACGGTGGCCGCCGACTGGGCCGCACGCCCCGGCCGTGGTCGCCGGGCCAGGGGATAGGCGAGGGCGAGTCCCGCGAGCGAGCCGGCGGCGAGTCCGAAGAGATGGGCGGCCAGGTCGATCTTCGGTCCAGCGCCGCCGAGCATCGCGACGATCGCGAGCCCCGCGCCGAGGGCGACCCAGGCGCCACGGTTGCGGGTGGCGAGCTGGTGGCGGCGCCAGGCGGCGAGGCCCGCGAGCACGCCGACCAGGCCGAAGACGCCGGTCGATGCGCCGATCGAGCTGTGGCTCGCGCGGTAGTAGAGGGCGTCGGCGAGATTGCCGAGGGTGCCCGTCACGACGAAGCAGGCGAGGGCGAGGCCGAGGCCGACCCGACCGGCGAGCGCGGCGAGAAAGAAGGCGCCGAAGAGGCCGTTGCCGACGGCGTGGGTGAGATCCGCGTGGAGGGTCAGCGCCGTAACGGTGCGGCCGAGCTCGCCGGCGAGGACGAGCGCCGCCTGATTCTCGCCCCGATCGATGAAGTCCTCGAGGCGTCCCGCGCGTTCGAGTCCCAGGTGGAAGGCGACCAGCGAGAAGGCGCTGGCGATCGCGAGCAGGATCTCGCCCTTCGACGCGGACGCGAAGGTCGCGAGAAATTCGGGCGGCGCCTTCACGCTCCGTTCCGATTGCCAGGCCGCGAGGCTCGCCGCGACGCGCGGGATGTCGGCGGGCCGGACAGCGATCGTGAAATACGGTCCGTCGCGCACGACCCGGACAGGCATGCCTTCGGCCTCGAGCACGAGGGCCCACTCCTCGGCCTCCCGCTTTCGGGGTGTCGCGGGCAGGCGCGGGTCGCTTTCCAGGAGCTCGCTTGATTCCATGACCACCGCGTAGGGTAACGTTGGCGCCGCCCGCGACCGATGGGATGCGCGGGCCCCTCGAAAAAGACCCGGAAGGATTTCGGATGCCCCACTCTCGGACCCCGACTCGAGCCCTCATCCGGGTCGAGAAGATCGCGCTGCGCGGTCCGGGCGTCGTGATCCTGACGGGACCTTCGAGCTGTGGAAAGGGGGAGGTCGCCAACGCGCTCTGCGACGTCCTCTCGATCGATCCGACCCGCCACCTCTCGATGGGGGCGATCCTGCGCTCGACCATCGTCCGCTCCAAATCCGAACCCGAGTTCGCCGATCACCTCGAGCACAAATACGCGCTCTCGAGCAAGACCAGCGTCTTCGACTGCATCGACACGAACGATGAGCTCGACCAGAAGGTCCGCCGCTATCTGCCGGACCTCGAGCGATATTTCGGCCGCACGCCCAGCCGCTTCATCTCCGAGGAGCTCTCGGGCAAGCCCCAGGTCAGCCAGCTCGAGTGGCTCGAGTTCTGCACTGCCCGCGGCCTGCTGATCCCGAACCGCTGGACCCAGGACCTGATCTCGGCCGAGATCGAGCGCGTGCTCTCCCTGCCGCCCGACGGCCACGACCAGCCCTTCATCCTCGACGGCTACCCGCGCACCGTCGCCGCCGCGCGCCACCTGCTCGCCTTCCTGCGCAGCGTCGACGTACCGGTGGCGAAGATCCTCCACCTCTCGATCAGCCGCGCCGAGATGCTGGCCCGGGCGGGTAAGCGCGGGCGCGCCGACGACGATTACGAGGCACTGCGCAGCCGCTTCGATTTCTATCTCGAGAACGTGCAGCCCTCGGTCGACTATCTGAAGACCGAGCTCGGCGGCGACGCGATCGCCCTGATCGACGCCCACCAGCCCGCCTTCATCGAGCAGAACGGCGAGCGCGTCTTCCAGCTCGATCGCTCGATCGAGAACGTGGTGGCGACGGCGCTGCGCGCGATCGGTGTCCCGCGCGTCATCGTGCGCGACCTGCTCGAGCGGCGCCGCGACGAGCGCGCGAGCGCCTGAACGGCGCACTTGCCAGGCGAGGCGAAACCTTGGCCGAGCTCCCTTCCAGCACAGCGCTTCCAATCCCCGAGACGGACGACCTCGGGCGCTACCTCGAGGACACGATCACGATCGACTGGCAGACGCCGGCCGTAATGGACTGCGCGCGGCGAGTGCTTGCGGGCGATGTTCGTCCCGATGCGAACGCCGACGCGACCGACTTGAATCCTGCCGACACGTCCGAGGCGGCGACGGCAGCGGCGCGCGTCGAGCGGCTCTTTCGTTTCGTTCGCGACGAGATCATCCATTCATTCGACCTCGACCCCGAGACCGCGGAGCGCCTCGCAACGCGACGAGTAGAAGGCTTCCCGCCCGCCTTCGTCCGGCGCGGGATCGCGTGCCGCGCGAGCGAGGCTCTCGCCCTCGGCCACGGCCTCTGCTTCGCGAAGAGCCATCTGCTCGCGGCGCTGCTGCGATTCGCCGGTCATCCGACCGGTTTCTGTTATGTGAAGCTCGCCGACGACGAGCGGCCGGGCCGCTTCGTGCTGCACGGCTTCGTCGCGGTCCATTGGCAGCCGACGGGGGGCTGGATCCTGCTCGACCCGCGCGGCGATCGCGGATGCTTCGATGATCCGGGCGCGATCGCGACCGAATGCCGCTTCGAGGCGCCGTTCTCGCTCGCCTACCTGCCGGATCCCGAGCGGGGCGAGTCGTTCCTGCCCTTCATCTACAAGCGGCCCGGGAAGCGAATCGTAGACTTCCTCGAGCGGGTGCCCGACGAGAAGACGCTGCGGCGGAGCCTGCCGGATTCGATCGAATAGCATTCGATTCCGGGGCCCGATCTCGGTCAGATTCGACTCGCTGCCCAGAAAGAGGTCGAAGGCTTGCCGGACGTGCGCGGCGCCCGGGTAGTAGACGTAGGACCACCGCTTCGTCCCGTGATCGAACTCGATGCCTCGCGGCATCATGTGCTTCCCGCTGCCGTCGGCCTTGTACCCCATCTCCCCCCGGATCCGCTCGCGGCCTGCTCTCGTGCGCCGGACGATCGCCTCGCGCTCCACTCCGGCCCGGTGCCCCGTGACGAGACTCAACAGGACATCGGGGGATAAGGCTCTGGCGTGAGAGCTTTGCCTTACGGCAGAACCCGGCCTCGGAAAGGCCGCTCGACTCGAACCGCGTCAGCAGCGCTCGCCACTCCGACTCCGTTAGGCGAACGCGACCGTCCGACAATACCTGCATCTGGACCCGCCTTGCACAAGGAGGGAGATCCAGGTCATCACGAACGCTGCGGGAATGACGCTCTTCGTCGACCGATTACGGCGAACGAGCCGACCTGAAAATTCTTTTGTGGTCAGGCCCTGGGCGTCATCGCCGCGTCGTTCCGCTGGCCACGTTCGAGTAGGTGCTGAGATTGCCGGCCGCGTCGGTCGCGCGCACCCGGTACCTGTATCGAGTCGAAGGGGTGAGACCGGTGTCGCCGAAGGTCGTCGTGGTCGGCGTCGCGATCTGCGCAAAGTTGCTGCAGCCGGCGCCCTGGCAGCGCTCGACCCGGTAGCCGGTCACCCCGACGGCGTCCGTCGATGCGGTCCAGGCGAGATTGAGCTGGCTACTGCTGATGACGGTCACCCCGAGTCCTGTCGGCGCGGTCGGTCGCGTGGTGTCGAGCGCGGCTTGCGTCGTTCCGCTGGCAACGTTCGAGTAGGCGCTGAGATTGCCGGCCGCGTCGGTCGCGCGCACGCGGTAGCTGTAGCTGGTGGCGGCCGTGCGGCCCGTGTCGTTGAAGCTCGTGGTCGGCGGCGTCGCGATCTGCGCAAAGTTGCTG
>JANNQH010000086.1:0-4518 GCA_031400655.1 Deltaproteobacteria bacterium
TCCCCTTCCGTCGACTTGCCCCGCGCGAATCCCGCGTGCTATCGAGCCCCACCTATGACGTGGACGTCGCCCAGCCTGCGATTCGTGAGTGCACTCTGTGTCGCGCTGATCGCCTACACGGCGATCCCGCATTTCCACGCCGACCTCCACCCCGGTCACGAAGCTCGCCCGCAATCTCTCGAGCACACGCTCACGTCGGCGCCCCGTCTCTCCACCGACAACAGCCGGGCCACCGACAACAGCCGGGCCACCGAAGAAAGCCTGGCGCCCGACGACAGCCACGATTCTCATTCGTCGAGCGGTTCCGTCGACAGCCATCCCTGCGCTCTCTGCCGTGGACAGGTCGGCCGCGGGCTCGCCGCGACCGCTCCGGCGCTGCCCCGCCTCGAGGACGCGGACGACCGCGGCTGCGAGCCGGCTCCCGCGGCCAGCCACGCCGAACGCATCTTCGCCCGCCGCCACCCGGCGCGCGGCCCGCCGCTCGCCTAGCACGCGAGCCCTCCCCGACCGAACCATCGGCGTGCACCCGATCGCCCTCACCCGGCGCGCCGGACGACGCCCACGACCTCATTCCCGTTCGCGCTGCCCGACGGCGGCGCAAATCAGGAGTCTCCGATGTCGAATTCCCTTTACTGCACAAGCTGCACAAGCCGCAAAGGCCGCGGCTTCGCGCTGCTCGCGGCCTCGATCCTGTTGAGCCAACCCGGCGTAGCGCGCGCCCAGACCGAAGAAGAGTCCGCAGACCCCGATGGTCACGCCCACGAACACGAGCACGAAGAGCACGGCGTCGCCGAGACGATCGTCGTCACCGCCTCCCCTCTCGAGCACAGCCTCGACGAGCTCGCGAGTCCGGTGAATCGCATCGGGCGGGACGAAATGCTCGAGAACCTCGGATCGACTCTCGGCGAAACGCTCTCCCGCGTCCCAGGCATCACGACGACCGGCTTCGCCGCGGGGGCGAGTCGACCGGTCGTGCGCGGCCAGGACGCCTTCCGCACCGAGGTCCTCGAAGATGGCCTGCGCACCCAGGACGTCTCCCAGGAGAGCCCCGACCACGGCGTGCCCTTGAATCCCCTGGCCGCCAAGCGGACGGAGATCATCCGCGGCCCGGCGACCATTCGTTACGGCGGCGGCGCTTCGGCGGGTGTCGTCAACATGATCACGAATCGCGTGCCCGATCGGATTCCGACGGATCCGATCGCGGGTGAGGTCTTCGGCGGAATCGGCCTGCTCGCCAACGAGCGCGACATCGCCGGCATCCTCGACGGCTCCTTCGGCTCTTCATTCGGAGACGTCGCCTGGCACGCCGACGGTGTGCTGCGCCGCCAGAACAACTACTCGATCCCCAACGACTCGAATCCCCATACCCAGTCGGGCTCGCAGGTCGAGTCCTACACGGGCTCAATCGGCGCGGCCTACATCGGCGACCAGGGCCGCGTCGGCTTCGCCTACATCCGCGCCGAGGACAACTACGGCATCCCGGAGGACGCCGAGCCCGTCGAGATCGACATGCAGATCGACCGCTACCGCTTCGAAGGCGACTACACACCAGAGGTCGCGGGCATTCGTGAGATCCGGGTGCGCGGCGTCTACTCCGACTACGAGCACCAGGAGATCGCCGACGGCTTCGTCGGCCAGACGTTTCGCAACGAGGAGTTCGAAGGCCGCGTCGAGGCTGTCCATGAGACCGTCGCCGACTTCACGGGGGCCGTCGGCTTCCAAGTCCGCAACCGCGACTTCCGCGCCGAGGGCGAGGCAGCGGAGTTCCTCGCGCCGACCGATACCGTGATGGTCGCGGGCTACCTCTTCGAGGAGCGCCCGCTGACGTCGAACCTCGACGCCGAGTTCGGATTCCGAGTCGAGGGGACGAGCGTGCAGGGCCGCGATGTGGACGGCTTCCGACAAGATCTCGATTTCGTGCCGCTGTCGGGCTCTGCGGCGCTGCTCTTTGATCCGACGGATTGGCTGGGGTTCGGCTTGACCAGTTCGGTCAGCCAACGCGCCCCGACCCAGGTCGAGCTCTTGGCCCGCGGCCCCCATGAAGCGACGAGCACCTTCGAGGTTGGCGACCCCAACCTCGACATGGAGAACTCGTACAGCGGCGAGATCCGCGTGACCGCCCAGGCGAGCCGCGGCCGGGTCGAGGGGGCCTTCTTCACGACCCAGTACCAGGGCTTCATCTTCGGCAGCCAGACGGGCAACTCGGTCGACGAGAACGGCGATCCGATCGCACCGGGCGATCCGGCTGCGCTGAAGGAGCTCCTCTACACCGACCGCGACGCGCTCTTCTTCGGCTCGGAGCTCTCGGGCAACTTTGATCTGATCCGGCTCGATTTCGGCACGTTCGGCATCGACGGTCGCTTCGACGTCGTGCGCGCGCGCTTCACCGACGGCGACGATGAAAACCTCCCCCGAATCGTCCCGATCCGCTGGGGCAGTGGCATCTACTTCGCCAACGACGCCTTCGACGCGCGCGTTGGCATTCTGCGCAATGAAGCGCAGAACAGGACGAGCAACTTTGATTCGTCGACTTCGAGCTTCACTTTCGTCGATGCCTCGCTCGCCTATCGCTTCGAGCCGGTCGACGGGATCAAGCTCGAGGCGAATGTCACTGGCCGGAACCTGAACGACGTCCGCGGCCGCAATGCCGTCGCCTTCAACAAGGAGGACATCCTGCTCCCGGGCCGCAGCATCCGCTTCGGCCTGCGCGCCCAGTTCTGACGACTCGCCCCGGCCGAGCGGCTCGGCTGGCAGTACGGGAGGCGGGGCGGCCCGCCTTCCGCGTGATACCGTGTCGCGCATGGAACCGATCTCACATCGCATCGAGGGTGCACACGGCGTGATGCTCCACGTGCTCGAATGGAGCCGCGAGGGAACGCCCCTCGTGCTGCTCCACGGAGGCGGCAACGAGGCCCATTTATGGGACGATTTTGCCCCCTGCATAGCGCCTCACTACCGCGTGCTCGCCGTCGATCAACGGGGCCACGGCGATTCCGACTGGGATCCGCAGGGACGCTACGACTCGGACAGCATGGCGGACGATCTCGAGAAGGTGCTCGAGGCCTTCGGGATCGATCGCTTCGTGCTGATCGGTTTCTCGATGGGCGGGCGCGCCGGGATGATCTTCGCGGGTCGCCATCCCAGTCGCCTCGCCGGGCTCGTGCTCGTCGACATCGCGCCCGAGCTCGATGCGCGCGGACGGATCCGGATCGGGAGCGAGATGACGGAGCAGCGTGCCCCGGTCTTCCAGTCGATCGAAGAGTATGCGCGACTGCTCTCGCGGAACTATCCGGCGGGCAGCCCCGAAGCGATCCAGCGCATGGCGAAATACGGCCTGCGCAAGCGGTCCGATGGACGCTTCGAGCTCAAATCGGATCCGTTGCTCCGTTCCGACCGGGGCGATCCCGAAGTGGCGCGAGCGCAGGAGGCGGCCCTCGCCCAGCGCATGTGGGACGCCCTCGCGAAGCTCCCCTGCCCGACCCTCGTCGTGCGCGGCGCCGCCTCCGACATCCTCTCGCCGGAGATCGCCGACCGGATGGTCGACGAGGTGCTCCAGAACGGCCGCCTCGCCGTCGTCGCCCAGGCCGCCCATTCGGTCGCGACAGACAATCCGAAGGGATTCGAAGAGGCAGTCAGCGCTTTCGTGCTGGGTTAGGGCGTCTGGGTTAGGCCGGGGAACGGACGCTCGTTTCGGCCGGGACGGCCGTGCGAGCGGCTCCGGGTTTGTGTCCAGCAGGTCCGTCGAGCCTTCGCCCCACGCCGTTTCCCGCATCAAGCCAGCGCGAATTTGCTCCGATGTCGGATCCGTCGTGTCTGCCCCTGTGTGGCGCGGACAGATCGGGAGATCCGCATGCGTTACGACCTCGTCGTGATCGGCGCCGGCCCAAGGAGATTCCGATCGACGACCACGTGATCGTCGACAGCGACACACTGCTCGACCTCGACGCGATTCCGAAGAGTCTCGCCGTGCTCGGAAGCGGCGTCATCGGCTGCGAGTACGCGACGGTCTTCGCGATGCTCGGCACACGGGTCACGATCATCGATCGCCGCGAGAAGCTGCTGCGCGATCTCGATGCGGACATCCTCGACCACCTGCGCCACGCGATGTTCGCGAGCGGGATCCGGGTGCTCGCGAGCGAGCGGATCAGCGGCGTGCGCATCGAGACCCAGAAGCGCCACCAGGAGGGCGTCATCTATCTCGAGAGCGGGCGCACCGTGCGCGCCGAGCGCGTGCTCGTCTCCGCCGGCCGCGTCTCGAACGTCGAGGCCCTCGACCTCGAACGCGTCGGCATCCAGACCGACCAGTCCGGCCTCATCAAGGTCGACGGCTGCTTCCGCACCGAGCATGCGAACGTCTACGCCGTCGGTGACGTGATCGGCCACCCCGCGCTCGCCTCGACGAGCATGCACCAGGGACGGCTCGCGGTCCTCAAGGCGACGGGCAAGCCCTGCCCCGAGACCTCCGTCCTTCCGACGGCGATCTACACGATCCCCGAGATCTCGTCGGTCGGGCGAACG
>JANNQH010000087.1:0-2880 GCA_031400655.1 Deltaproteobacteria bacterium
CCGCCGACACGCTGCCTGCGCGGGCGATCGTCCAGAAGTACAGCAGGTGGTGGTAGTTGAGCCACTCCATCTCGGGATCCCATCATCGGCTTTCTCTATGTGAAACCGAATAATTATCTATTTGTCGACACCGTGGGGTACCACCCATAATCACCAAAGAGGATGGACGCAAGTCGGCGGACCCACCGACGGGGGAGGTGACGTGATGAGTTCTGGATCTCGTGCAGCAACCTTGACCCGTTTCTCCCGTTTCGGGCGACTTGATTCCAGTTCAGCGTCCAGACACCCGGTCGACATGGCTGCAAGATCAGCCGCGCCACCGGAACGATTGCCCAGCCCCGAAAATGACGGAGAGCAGCCCAGAATGTCCTTTGTGCCCAAGATCGGTCTTGCGACGACCATCATGACCCTGCTGGTCGGCATGGCTCTAGCCGGAGCGGCGAATTCCGCGACGATCACGATGTCGCCTAATCCGGCGACCGTGGACGCCGTCCTCGGAAGAGACTTCAGCCTACGCCTCGATTCCGGCAATAGCTTGACCGGGACCTTGAACTTCACGGTCACGGGCGCCGGTGGCTGCGGATTCGGCTGTCCTTCCACCGCGGTGGCGATGATCGTTTTCGACGGGACGACGGTGCTCTCGGCAAGCGACACCGACAGCGGCCTCTTCAGCTCGGCCAACGTGGTGCGAGGGTTCGTCACCTCCAATGGCGCGGTGGCCGGGCTGCTGATCGACACGGGAGCGCCGAGCTCCGAATCATTCAGCCTGACCCTGAGCTCTATCCCGACGACCGCGACCCTCTACGCACTGAACCGCACATCCCTCACGTCCATCGACATGCGGCGCGCCATTCCCTCGCAGATCATAGAGTCGACGCGGCTCACGTTCACCGTCGTAGGTGGCTCGACTGCCGTGCCCGAACCGAGCGCAGCCCTCGTGTTCGGAAGCGGCCTCGTCGTCGCCGCGATGGCGATTCGTCGACCGACTTCTGCCTAGCCCCATCCGGGACTCCCCCGACTCGACCGGGTAGGTCTTCAGATTCCGGCGGATGGCTCTGAAACCAACGTGACTCTCTCGCTTCGACGCTAACTCAGAGACCGCACTCATTGTCGCAGGGATAACCGCGGGCGGCGCGGACGCAACCGGCTCGATGTCCGATCATCGAGCGACCGCAGGCGCTAGCCTCGCAACTTGAACATCCAGTCCAAGGCGAGCTTCGCGCGCTTTCCGTAGGGCGGCTGCAGCGCCAACTGGATCGACGAGAAGCGCCCCTGGCGAAAGACCGGCCGCAGCTTCGAAAAGGTCAGGAAGCCCTCGTAGCCATGGTAGTGCCCCATACCGCTGGCGCCGACGCCGCCGAACGGCAGGTCGTGCTGCCCCGCCTGCACGATGGCCTCATTCACGCCGACGCTGCCGGAGAGAACCTGGGTGATGTACCGCTGGGCGAGTCGCTTGTCGTTGGTGAACGGATAGAACGCCAGCGGGCGATCGTGGCTGTTGACGTAAGCGATGACCTCCTCGGTCTCGCGATACGGCTTGATTGGCAAGAACGGCCCGAAGATCTCCTCTTTCATGATCGTCATCTCGTCGTTCACCCCGAGAACGATGTGCGGGGCGATCTTGCGGCGACCGGCATCGAGCTGCTGGTCCGGCGCCAGGTTGATGACCGTCGCCCCGCGCGCCTTGGCGTCCTCGAGCGTCGCGTTGAGCCGATCAAAAGCGGGCTGGTCGATGATCGTGGTGTAGTCCGGGCCGTTCAGGTCGGGAAAGCGCTCCGCAACCAGCCGCTTGGCATGCGCCACGAACGCATCTATGCCGGCTTCGGGCAGGAACAGGTAGTCCACGTTTACGCACACCTGGCCGGCGTTCATGCACTTGGCCCAGAGGATGCGCTCGGCGGCGGTGGCGATGGGGAAATCGGGCGCCACCACGGCCGGGGCCTTGCCGCCCAGCTCAAGCGTCACCGGGCAGAGGTTGGCCGCCGCGGACGCCATGACGGCGCGCCCGACGCTGCCCGAGCCGGTGAAGATCATGTGGTCGAACGGAAGCGACGAGAACTCCGGGCCGCGTCCGAGGTCTTCGAAGAACGCGACCTTCTCGGTCGGCAAGTAGCGCGGGAAGACCTCGTTCAGGAGGCGCGCGAGGTGTACGGATCGATCCGACATCTTCACCATGGCGTGGTTGCCGGCGGCGAGGATGTCGACGAGCGGACCGAACGAGAGAAAGATCGGGAAGTTCCAGGGAACCATAACGCCCACCACCCCGAGAGGCTGGGGGAAGACGCGGTTACTTGCGCCGGGGAAAATGAGTTGGTCGACCGATCGTCTCTTTGGACGCATCCATTTGGCGATATGCCCGATGGTGTCGCGGATGCCTTGCCGCACAGGGAAGAGCTCGATCAGGCGTGTCTCGGTTGCCGGTCGCACGCCGAAGTCGGCGTCGATGGCCTTGATGATCGCCGCCTCGTGCTCTTTGAGGAAGCGGTGCAGCGCCGCGAGGTCGCCCTTGCGCTGCTCAAGGTCAGGGTACGGATTGGCCCGGTGGGCGGCGCGTTGCAGTTCAAGGCACTGGGCGAGGGTGAGGGCAGACGATTCCATGGCTTAGATCTCCCTCTTCTCGGGGCTTGCTCCGAGTGCGCTTGCGCGATGATCCGCCGTCGCGACCAAGTCCCGACCAGCCGCGCGCCGCACGACGCTCGTGCAGTCGGCGGCCGACATGTACGTCGGCACCGGGTAGCTCCCGTGCGCCTCCGCCAGCGCACGCTGCACGATCTTGGGGATGTCTGCGTCGGCGATCTGCTCGATCGTTGGCGGGATGCCGACGGACGCGTTCAGCCGTCGGATCGCGGCGATGAGACTCATCGCGAGGGACCGGGGGTC
>JANNQH010000088.1:0-43898 GCA_031400655.1 Deltaproteobacteria bacterium
GCGCGCTTCGCCCGCAGCGCGGCCTCGACGGCCGGCGGGGCCCCGCGCCGATCGGAGGATCGTCGACCCAGGAGCAAGCGCAGCAGCTTCATGTCGCTCTCTCCTCGGGTGTGCCGAGGATCTTGACCTCGGTCTCGAGCGCGATGCCGGTCCGGTCCGCGACCGTGCGGCGTGCGCGTTCGATCAGACATAACACGTCCGCCGCCGTCGCGTCAGCGTGATTCACGATGAAATTCGCATGCACGGGCGATATTTCCGCCGCACCGACCCGCGAACCCTTCAATCCCGCCGCTTCGATCAGTCTTCCGGCGTAGTCGCCGGGCGGATTGCGGAAGACCGAGCCGCAGCTCGGCTGGTCGATCGGCTGCGTGGCGTGGCGCTGCGCGAGCAGACGATCGACCTCCGCCTCGACGCTCGAGCGATCGCTGGCGCGGACCTCGAGCCTCGCTCCGACGAGGATGCTGCCCGGCGCGAGACCCGCGAGCTCGCGGTATCGGAAGTCGAGGGCCGAGCGCGGGATCACGCTGATCGTCTGACCCTTGCGCTCGAGCACGTCGATCTCGCGCACCACGTCCTTCAGCTCCCGGACGCCGATGCCCGCGTTCATCGCGAGCCAGCCGCCGAGAGTGCCCGGGATGCCGGCCCCGAACTCGAGGCCCGTGAGGCCGCGCTCCACGCAGAATCGGGTGATCGTGGCATGCGAGGCCCCGGCTTCTACCGAGATCAGGTCGTCCGCGACGCGTTCGATCCGGCGGAGCTTGCGCAGCCGCAGGACGACGCCGCGTAGACCGCCCTCGAGCACCAGCACGTTGAAGCCACCGCCCAGCACGCTGATCGGCAGCCCGAGCTCGGCGCAGACCGCGACGAGCCGCACGAGCTCGGCCCGGTCCGCCGGTGTCGCGAGGGCGTCTGCAGGACCACCGATCCGGAGCGAGGTGTGGCGCGAGAGGGGCACGTCAAACTCGACGCGCTCGGCGAGACAGCGGACGAGGGCCTCGCGCGCGGCGGAGTCGATCATGCGCGTCCCTCCGGTGCCGAGGCGAGGGCCTGCAGGAGCCGTGGGCCGAGGGCCGCGATGTCGCCGGCGCCGAGCGTCAGGACGAGCTCGCCCGGCTCGAAGCGCTCGGGCCAGTCGCGCTCGATCGCTCGCAGGTCACCGCCATAGACGGCGTCGCGGTGGCCCCGGGCTGCGATCTCGTGGCAGAGCTTTTCGGCGTCGACGCCGGGGATCGGGGCTTCGCTCGCGGGGTAGATGTCGCCGATCACGACGCGGTCGGCATCGCCGAAGGCCGTCACGAAATCGCTCCAGCAGTCGCGGGTGCGGGTGTAGCGGTGGGGCTGGAAGATCGCGGTCAGCTTGCCCGGATGGATGCTGCGCGCGGCGGCCAGTGCCGCGCGCACCTCGGCGGGGTGGTGGGCGTAGTCGTCCACCACGGCGACACCGCGCGCCTCGCCCTTGCGCTCGAAGCGACGGGAGACGCCGGGAAAGCTCGGGAGCGCTTCCGCCAGCTGTTTGGCGGGGAGGTCGAGCTCGAGCCCGACCGCCAGGGAGGCCAGGGCGTTCAAGACGTTGTGGCGGCCGGGCAGGGCGAGCTCGAAGGTGAAGCGATCACCCGCCGCCAGCCGCACCTGACAGCGTTGGCCTCCGGCGCGGAGCTCGATCGACTCCGCTCGCACATGGGCGTCGGGGTGAAGGCCGAAGCCAATCTTCCTCGCCGTGATCCGGCCGGCGATCTCGGCGACGCCGGGATGGTCGATCCCGAGGATCGCGGCGCCCGAGAACGGCACGCTGTTGGCGAAAGCGACGAAGGCATCGAGCAGCCGCGCGCGGCTGCCGTAGTAGTCGAGGTGCTCCGGGTCGGCGTTGGTCACGACGGCGACGACCGGCCGCATCGAGAGAAAGGAGCCGTCGCTCTCGTCGACTTCGGCGACGGCCCATTCGGAGCGGCCGACCTGCAGCGGGCCCCGGTCGCCGTTGCCGAGCGGAATCCGCCCGCCGACCAGCGCGGTCGGGTCGAGGCCGGCCTCGCGGAGCAGGTGGGCGGTCATGGCGGTCGTCGTCGTCTTGCCGTGGGAGCCGGCGATCGCGACGGTGTCGTGCTTGCGGAGGAGCTCGGCGAGGAGCGCCCCACGGCCGACGATCGTCAGGCCCCGGCTGCGTGCCGCGACGAGCTCGGGGTTGTCGTCCGCGATCGCCGACGAGCGCACGACGACGTCGGCCGCACCGATGCGGTCCGAGCTGTGGCCGAGCTCCACGCGGATGCCGAGACGGCGCAGGCGTTCGAAGGTGGCACCGGCGACGAGGTCGCTGCCGGTGACGGTGAAGCCGCGGGTCTGTAGCAGCTCTGCCAGGGCGGCCATGCCGATCCCACCGATCCCGACGAAGTGGAAGCGCTCGAATCGGGGCCTCATGTGGACTCCCGGAGCGAATCGGCCGGGAGCGACTGCGGGATCGGCCGGCCTTCGAGGTAATCGACACAGCGTTCGAGGATGTCCGTCGCCGCCCGCGGCCGGGCGAGGCGAGCCGCCGACTGACGCATCAGCACGAGCCGACCGGGCGAGCTGACGAACTCGGCGATCGTCTGGGAGAGGGCGTGGACGTCGAGAGGCCTGGCCGGGATCCGCCGCGCGGCGCCCGCCTCTTCGAGGGCGCGGGCGTTGGCGCTCTGGTGGTCGTCGGCGGCGAAGGGGTAGGGGACGACGAGGGCCGGCATGCCCGCCAGTGCGAGCTCGGCCACGGTCAGCGCGCCCGCACGACAGATCGCGAGGTCCGCCCAGGCATAGCGCTTCGGCATGTCGCGCTCGAACGCGACGACCTCGGCGGAGATTCCGAGCTCCGCATAGCGGGCGGCGACGGCGGCGCGATCGGTCTCGCCCGTCTGGTGGAATACCTCGATCGAATTCTTCGCCAGCCGCGCGAGCGCTTCGGGGACGTGCTCGTTCAGCTGGCGCGCCCCCTGGCTGCCCCCGAAGACGAAGATCCGCAGCGGCTTGCCGGGAAGTCTCGTCTCGCCACGGGCAGCGAAGGCGCGGTAGAGGGCGCGGCGCAGCGGCACGCCCATGCAGACGCTCTGCGTGCGCCGCGGGAGATAGCCGCGCGCGGATTCGAAGCCGACGAAGACGCAGCGCGCGAACCAGGCCGTCAGCCGGTTGACGCGGCCGGGGATCGCGTTGGGCTCGACGAGAAAGAGCGGGCGTCGCGCGAGCCAGGCCGCGAGCGCCGTCGGCATCGCCGCATAACCTCCGACCGAGATCACGGCATCGGGGTGGTATTGCCAGAGAATCGCAAGCGCGCTGCCGACGCTTCGAAGGATCGAGAAGGCCCCGCGCAGGCGCCCGAGCCAATTGCGACCCATCACCTGCTCGCTCGGGAGCACGCGCAGCTCGAAGCCGGCGTCGGGGACCAGGCGCGACTCGAGCCCGCGGCTCGAGCCGATGAACAGGACCTCGTCGCCGCGGTCGACGATCGCCTCGCCGAGGGCGAGGGCCGGCGTGACGTGGCCTCCGGTGCCGCCGCCTGTGACTACGAAACGCCGGGCCATTTGGCCTCCCGGATGCTGGGCGCGGGACCTGCCGGATGGCGCCGTGCCACGCCGAGCAGGATGCCGAGGGCGAAGCAGCAGACGACGAGCGAGGTCCGTCCGTAGGAAAGGAAGGGGAGCGTCAGGCCCTTGGTCGGCACGAGGCCCATCACGACCGACGCGTTCAGGAAGGCGGGGATCGTCAGCAGCGCCACCATGCCGAATGCACACAACACGTCGAACTTGTCCCGAGCGCGCCGCGCCACGCGCGTGCCCGAGATCCAGAGCGCCGCGAAGCACCCGATCACGACCAGCACGCCGATCAGCCCGAGCTCCTCGGCGACCAGCGCCAGCACGAAATCGGTATGCGCCTCCGGCAGGTAGTCGAGCTTCTGTCGGCTGTTGCCGAGGCCCGCGCCGATCAGGCCGCCTTGACCAAACGCCACGTAGGACTGGACGAGCTGCCAACCCGCCCCGAGCGAATCGCGGAAGGGATCGAGGAATCCCATCACGCGGCGCCAGGCGTAGGGATGGAGCACGACGTACACACCGACCAGTACGACGCCGGCGATGCCCGGCATGACGAAGCGGGGCCAGGGTGTGCCCGCGATGAAGAGCAGCAGGGCCGTCAAGGCCACGAGCACGACGGCGTTGCCGAGGTCTGGTTGCAGCACCAACAGGCCGGCGGGCAGGATCGCCAGCGCCGCGGCCTGAAGCGTGCGCTGTGTCGTCAGCTCGCGCCGATCCTGGCGCCGCGACAGCCAATCCGCCACCGCGACGAGCGTCACGCATTTGACCAGCTCGCCCGGTTGGAATCGGAAGTCGAGACCCGGGATGACGAGCCAGCGCTGTGCCCCGTTCACCTTGACGCCGACGGCGAGCGTCACGACGAGCAGCAGGATTCCGATCGCCCAGGCCGGCAGCGCGAGCCGCCGGATCACGACCGGAGGCGTCCAGTAGCCGATCGCGCCGATCAGTAGTCCGGCGAGCAGGCCGGTCACGTGATCGACGAAGAGCGGCGGGAAAGGGGTGTCGAGGGCGAGCGTCGCGGTGGCGCTGTAGCTCATCACGATGCCCAGCAAGATCAGGATCAGGCTCGAGATCGAGACGCCCGTATCGAGGACGAGGGGCGCGCGTCGGTCCGTGGCGGCGTTCATGCTGGACTCCCGGAGTTTTCGATACGTCGGACGGCGGCCACGAACTGGTGCCCGCGGTCCTCGAAATTCTTGAACTGGTCGAAGCTCGAGCACGCCGGGGCCAGCAGCACCGAATCCCCCGGCCTGGCAATTTCCGCCGCCCGCGCGACCGCCTTCGCGAGGTCACCGACGCGCTCGCACGGGACCGTGCCCGCGAGCGCCCGGTCGAGCTCGGCGGCGGCCTCGCCGATCAGGAGCGCGATGCGCACGCGACCGCGGGCGCTCGCCGCCAGCGGCGCGAGATCGGCGCCCTTGTGCTTCCCGCCCGCGATCCAGACGATCGGTGGCGTCATCGTTTCGAGGGCACGGGCGGCCGCGCCGAGATTCGTCGCCTTCGAGTCGTCGTACCAGGTGACGCCCCCGATCACCGCGACGCGGACGCAGCGATGGGGCAGGCCCTGGAAATCCGACAGCGCGGTCGCCGCCCGTGCGAGATCGATCTCGAGCTCGTCCTCGAGCGAGGCGAGGGCGAGCAGGGCCGCCATCACGTTCTCGGTCTGCTTTTCGAGGTCGGCTGCCCCGGCGAGCGAGATCGAATGGGACTTCGACCCGCGCCGGATCTCGATCCGATCGCCGGCGATCCAGGCCTGACCGTCCGTGCGGGCTGTGCCCCGGGCCGGCTCTGTGCGGAAGAATTCGAGGCGCTCGACGCCCGGCGGAATCTCTGCCGTGCACGCGATCCGATCGTCGCCGTTCACGATCGCGTGGTCGCCCTCGCCCTGGCGTGCGAAGAGCCGCGCCTTGGCTGCGAGGTAGCCGGCCATGTCGCCGTGGCGATCGTAGTGATCGGGGGAGAGGTTGAGCAGGACGGCGGTGCGTGGACGGAAATGCTCGACGCTCTCGAGCTGGAAGGACGAGACCTCGAGCACCGCGAGGTCGAGGGCCTGGCCGACCAGGTCGAGGGCGGGAATTCCGATGTTGCCCGCCGCTCTTGCGCGCAGGCCCGCCGCGTTCGCGAGGGCCTCGATCAGGCGCACGACGGTCGACTTTCCATTCGTGCCTGTCACAGCCACGATCGGAATCGTGAGCGCCTGACCACAGAGCTCGATGTCCCCCCACGCGCGCTTCGCCTTGCCGGCATAGCGAGCGTGCGGAATACCCGGGCTCGGGATGACGAGGTCGAAGCGGCCGAGCTCGGGAAACGGCTTTCCGAAATGTCTCTCGACCACGCCCGGCAGATTCGCCGCCTCGGGGATCTGGGACTCCGGACGTTCGTCCGCGGCGACGACCCGGGCGCCGCGGCGGACACAGTAGTCCGCCGCAGAACGTCCGGACACACCAAAGCCCAGCACGAGGACTTCACGGCCAGCGAGCTCCAAGGATCGATTCTCCAGCACGCGCGATGCGCGCAGTCCTGACTAACGCAACTTGAGCGACGAGAGCGCGACGAGCCCGAGGATGATCGAGACGATCCAGAATCGGACCACGATCTTCTGCTCGGGCCAGCCCAGCTCTTCGAAATGATGATGGATCGGCGCCATCCGGAAGACGCGCTTCCCGGTCAGCTTGAACGACACGACCTGAATGATCACCGAAAGCGTCTCGATCACGAAGATCCCGCCGACCACCGCGAGCAGGATCTCCTGGCGGATCAGGACGGCGATCGTGCCGAGCGCGCCACCAAGGGCAAGCGACCCGACGTCGCCCATGAAGAGCTCCGCCGGCGACGCGTTGAACCAGAGGAATCCGAGCCCGCCCCCCACCAGCGCTCCGCAGAAGATCGCGAGCTGGCCTGCGCCCGGGACGGGCTTGATCTGGAGATACTCGGCGATGCCCGCGTGGCCTGCGGCGTAGGAGAGCAGCAGGAAGGTGCCCGCCGAGATCATGACGGGTCCGATCGCCAGCCCGTCGAGGCCATCGGTCAGGTTCACGCTGTTCGAGGCCGCGACGATGATGAAGGTCGCGAGCGGCACGTAGAGCCAGCCGATATGGGGCGTGAAGTTCTTGAAGAAGGGCACCGCGAGTTCGCCGTCGAAGGCGGGGCTCGTGTAGATCGCGATCGCGACGCCGAACGCGAGCAGCACCTGCCAGAAGAGCTTCGCCCGCGCCGAGATCCCAGCGCTCGTCTTCTTCCTGACCTTCGCGTAGTCGTCGATGAAGCCCAGCACCCCGTAGCCGGCCGTCAGGCCCAGCACGATCCAGACGAGGGGGTTGCTGAGATCCGTCCAGAGCAGGACCGAGATCGCGAGCGAGAGCAGGATCAGGAGGCCGCCCATCGTGGGCGTGCCGGCCTTCGCGGCGTGGGCGGGGCCGATCTCGCGGATCGGCTGACCCATGCGCAGCGCCGCGAGCCTTCGGATCAGCCACGGGCCGACGATGAACGAGATGAAGAGCGCGGTCAGCGTCGCCGCCGCGGTGCGGAAGGTGATGTAACGGACGACGTTGAGTCCCGGAATCGTTTCAGCCAACGGATAGAGCCAGTGGTACAGCATCAGGAGTCGCCCTCTTCGAGTGCCTCGATCACGTTCTCGACCCGCGCCGAGCGCGAGCCCTTGAAGAGCACGCGGTCGCCTTCGGCGACGCGGCTTCGGACCCGTTTCGCGAGGGCCGACGCGCTCTCTTCGAAATGCACGCGATCGCCGGGCATCCCCGCCGCGCGGGCGCCGCTCGCGATCTTCTCCGCCCCGGTGCCGAGCACGAAGAGCTCGTCGATCGCCAGCTCCGCCGCGAGCCGTCCGAGCTCGAGGTGGGCCGCGTCGGCCTGCTCGCCGAGCTCCCCCATCCGCCCGAGTACCGCGAGACGCCGGCCCTTCTGCTCGAGCCGCGCGAGGGTCTCGAGGGCCGACTTCATCGACTGGGGATTCGCGTTGTAGCTGTCGTCGATCGCGAGCACGCCCCCGGCGAGACGCCGCGGCTGCATCCGGCCGGGAACGCCCGCATAGCCTGCGAGGCCGCGGACGACCGCATCGAGAGAGGCGCCGGCCGCCAGCGCACCGCCCGCCGCGGCGAGCGAGTTTTCGACCATCGTCTCCGCGAGGCCGGGCACGCGGATCTCGCCGCGGCCGTAGGGCGACTCGAAATCGAACACGAATGCGCCTTCGGCAAGGAAGCGGATCTGGCTGGCGCGCAGGTCGGCCTTCGGGTCGCGGCCAAACGAGAGTGTGCGGGCTGCGCTGCGTCGGCGCTGGCCGAAGGCGAGGGGCTCGTCGCGGGGGAGGATGGCCGTGCCGTTCGCGGGCAGGCTCGCGAGCAGGTCCCCCTTTTCTTCAGCGATCGCCTCGCGCGAGCCGAGGAACTCGATGTGGGCCGTGCCGACGTTGGTGAGGATGCCGATCGTCGGCTGCGCGATCTGGCAGAGCGCCGCGATTTCGTGGCGGTGGTTCATGCCCATCTCGACTACCGCATAGCGGTCCTCTTCGCGGCGCGCGAGGAGCGTCAGCGGCACGCCGAAGTTGTTGTTCAGATTGCCCCGGGTCGAGAGCGTCGGACCCATCTGCTCGAGAATGCCCGCGCAGAGCTCCTTCGTCGTGGTCTTGCCGTTGCTGCCGGTGATTCCCACGAGCGGGCCCTCGTAGGATTGGCGATGGCCATGCCCGAGGTCGGCGAGCGCCTGCGTGGTGTCCTCGACCTCGATCACGAAGGCGCGGCCGGGAACCAGGGTCTCCTCGCAGTGGCCCCGCTCGATCAGTACGCCAGCGACGCCTTTGAGGAGCACTTCGGGGACGAAGCGATGGGCATCGTGGTTCGGCCCGACGATCGCGACGAAAAGCTCGTCCCCTCCGACTGCCCGGCTGTCGATCCGGGTTCCCCGGGCGCTCCGATCCGAGCCGCCGGCGAGCAGATTTCCGCCGGTCCACTCGCAGATCTGATCCGCCCGGGCCGCGACGATCATGTGCGGCTCCGGGCCGCGAGGGCGCGGTGGGCCTCGATGCGGTCGTCGAAGGGGAATTTCTCGCGGCCGATGATCTGGTAGTCCTCGTGCCCCTTGCCGGCGAGCACGATCGTGTCCTCGGGCGCCGCTCCGCTGATGGCGAGTCGGATCGCCTCGCGGCGGTCCGCGATAGTTGCATAACACGCTCCTGCCGAGGAGCGTGTCGCGAAGAGCTCCGCGGCGGGGACCTTCGCGAGCGAACCAAGTCCGCCTTCGACGTCGGCGAGGATCGCGAGCGGGTCCTCGGTACGCGGATTGTCGCTCGTCGCGATCGCGAGGTCGGCGCTCTTCGCGACCGCCTCGGCCATACGCGGACGCTTGCTGCGGTCGCGGTCGCCGCCGCAGCCGAAGACGGCGATCAGGCGGCCGCGGCAGAGCGGGCGGACGGTGCGGAGGACTTTGTCGACGGCGTCCGGGGTGTGGGCATAGTCGACGAGCACGGTCGGCTCGTCGTGACCGGCGGCGACGACACGCTCCATCCGGCCCGGCACCTGGCGGCAGGTCGAGGCGCCCGCCGCGATCGCCTGGTGATCGATGCCGAGTGCTCGCCCGAGACCGGCGGCGACGAGCAGGTTCTCGAGGTTGAAGTCGCCGAGCAGCGGCAGTGAGACCTCGAACGAGCCCGTCGCGTCCTCGAGCACGGCGCGCGTTCCCGCGAGTCCGATCTCGCTCGAGACGAGTCGCAGATCCGCCGCGGCGCTCCGGCCGCGGCCGACGCGGATCAGCTCTGCCCCGGCGTCCCGCGCGATCCCGATCAGCTTCTCCGCGACCGGATCGTCGATGTTGATGACCGCGCAGCCGCCGGGTGCTAAGTGCTCGCGGAACAACCGCGCCTTGGCGGCGAAGTAGGCGTCCATGCTGCCGTGGAAATCGAGATGGTCCTGGGAGAGGTTGGTGAAGCCGGCGGCCCGGAAGGCACAACCGTCGACGCGGCCGAGCTCTAGGCCGTGGGAGGAGACTTCCATCACCGCGGCATCGACCTGATCGTTACACATCGCTCGCAGCATGCGCTGCAGATCGAGGCTCTCGGGCGTCGTGTTGATCGAGGGCTGGCGGTGACCCGCATAACGGATCTCGACCGTCCCGATCAGGCCTACGCGGAAGCCGGCCAGCGAAAGGATCGACTCGACGAGATAGGTCGTGCTGGTCTTGCCGTTCGTGCCGGTGACGCCGACGAGGCTGAGCTCGGAGGCGGGGTGACCGAAGAAGTGCGCCGCGATCGGCGCGAGCGCCCGGCGCGTATCCCGGACGCGCACTGCCGGCACGCCACGACACGCCTCGGCGGTGGGCAGTGTTTCGACGAGCAGCGCGGCAGCGCCGAGGTCCAGGGCGCGGCCGATGTAGGCGTGGCCGTCGGAGTGAGCGCCGCGGAATGCCACGAACAGATCGCCCGGCGAGACTTCCCGCGAGTCGTAGCGGATGCCGCGGATCGCGGGATCGTCGGAGGGCGACTTGCGAAGCCATTCGACCGGCGAGAGCGATTCCGGCAGCGCACCCAGCAGTGAAGAAAGCCGCATCACCCCTCCTCCCGTCGCGTGGCGAAGCGCAGCTGGATCCGGCGGTCGTTGCCGTGGATTACGGTGCCTGCGACGGGAAGCTGGGACACCACGTGGCCTTCGATCGCTCCGAGGATCGAGATGTCGAGGGATTCGCTCTCGGCCACGCGCTGGGCAAGGGCCATCGTCTGGCCGAGGAAATCCGGGACCATGACGGGCTCGCGTGTGGCGAACGGATGGACCTGCGCCAGGGCGATGGAAGGGCTGGGTCCCGCCGCCAATTTGGCGGCGGGACGGGCCGGGGGGGCCGCGATCACCGCACGAGGCGGCAAATCGGAGGATCCATTTTCGTCCGCCGCGGGCGGAAGATCGTCGGCGGGGTCATGGGTCGCGATGAGGGTCGGCGGCGGCGGCGGGGCAATCGGCTGCGGCTCGGTGATGATGCCGCGGCGCGCGAGCTGGGCGGCGGCGACGCGGGCGAAGAGCGGGGCAGCGACCATGCCACCGGTGTGGATGAAACCTCTCGGCTCGTCGATGGCCACCACGATCGCGAGCTCCGGATCGTCGGCGGGGACGATGCCGATGAACCAGGCGATGTAGCGATCCCGCGAATATTGTTTGAGCTTGACGTCGAGCTTCTGCGCCGTGCCGGTCTTGCCCGCGACGGCGACGCCCGCCAGTCCGGCGAGGCGGCCGGTCCCGGTGGAGCTGACCACGGTCTGCATCATGTCGAGGGTCTTACGCGCGGATTCGGGAGAGACCGCCCGGCCGGCTGATTGCGGCTCGGTCTGCTGCCATTCCCCGCCGCGCCGATTTCCGCCGTTCTTGCGGCGCGCGAGGACGATCCGCGGCTTCATGCGAACCCCGTCGTTGGCGAGGGCTGCGAGGGCCGACGCCAGCTGGATCGGTGTCACCGACAGGCCCTGTCCGAACGCGATCGTCGCCTGGTCGACGGGCCGCCAGCGTTGCCACGCCCGCAGCAGCCCGGCCGCCTCCGTCGGAAAACCCGAGCCCGATTGTTTGCCGAAGCCGAAGCGAGCAAGTCCGCGGTGCTGCGCCTCGGGGCCCATGCGCTGGGCGACCTGCACCGCGCCGACGTTGCTCGAGACACGCAGGATGTCGGCGGGGGTCAGGACGCCGAAGGGATCCCGGTCCTCGATCAGCTTGCCCGGCACCTTGATCGATCCTTCCCCGGTGTCGATCAGGAGCGTCTCGTCGATGTCGCCGTTGTCGAGGGCGGAGGCGGTGAGGAAGACCTTCATGGTCGAGCCGGCTTCGACGACGTCGCTGAAGGTGCGGGCGCGGGTGTCCGCGTAGTCGAGCTCGCGGAAGCGGTTCGGGTCGAAGCCGGGCGCTTCGGCGAGGGCGAGGATGTCGCCGGTCTTCGGGTCGAGCGTCAGCACGAACCCGCCCTTCGCCTTGCGCTCGGCGATCGTGTCGGCGAGGGCGGCTTCGGCAGCGCCCTGCATCGCGGCGTCGAGGGTGAGGGCGATTTCGCCGCCCTCGACCGTGCGCGGATCCTCGGCGTGGAGGGCGAGACTGCGGCCGTGGGCGTCGCGCTCGACCAGGATCGTCCGCGACTGACCGGTGAGCCATTCGTCTTCGATCTGCTCGACGCCGCGCACGCCCTTGCCATCGATGTTCGCGAAGCCGATCAGCGGGGCGGCGAGCTTGCCCGCCGGGTAGCTGCGGCGAGGCTCGGGATCGATGCCGATCGCTTCGAGCTCGAGGTCGCGCAGCGCCTCGGCCTTGTCGGGGTCGACCCAGCGCGCGAGATAGGTGAAGTCCTCGTGCTCGCGGAGACGTTTCTCGACCTTCGCGGGATCCAGGCCGAGGGTTTTCGCGACGGCGCGCGCGGTCGCGGGCCGGTCCTTCATCAACTTCGGAATGGCGTAGACCGAGGCCGAACGGACCGTGAGCGCGAGCTCGCGGCCTTCGCGATCGACGATGGCACCGCGGGACGGGGAGAGCCGCTGCGCACCCTGGATCTGGTCGTCGAAGATGATCACGGCGCGGTCGTGGAAGACGGTCAGGTAAGCCGCTCGTCCCGTCAGCACTACGCACGCAGCAAGGCCCACGAGCCGCAGCCAGGCGATCCGGCGATAGGCCTTGTCGAGTACTTGCCCCCTCATTATTGCCACTCGCTCCCGGATCCCTGCGAGTTGGCGGCGGATCCGGCAGAGACCGCGGCGACCGAGGGCGTCGATGTCACCGGCTGGCGAGCGACGGCCGACTCGAGCGTGCCGAGCGCCGGATCCGGCAGCGAGACGACGTGGGCCGGCGGCCGGAAGCCTCGCTCGCGCGCCTTGACGGCGAGCTCGACCGGGTCCCGCAGCTGGCGTCGCCGTACGATCAGCTGGCGTTGCTCCCCGATCAGCTCGTTCTCTCGCTCCATCGCCGCCGCGACCGCATAACGCGTGCGCAGCAGATCGATCCGCACGGCGGCCACGCCGAGCGCGACGATCACGGCGAGGCCGAGCAGCGGATACAGGCCGCGAGGCGCCCGGCGGACGGGCCCGTTCGACACGTCGATCCCGATCCAGGCCTGCTTTCCCCGGCCGAAATCGAAGCCGTTCCCCCGATCCCCAGGCGAGCGCCCTCCCGGATAGCCGAAGCTCGATGAACTCATGCGGCCTCCAATCGAATGGCGGCCCGCAGCCTCGCCGAGCGCGCCCGGGGATTGGTCTCGATCTCGCACGCCCCGGGCTCGATTGCGCGCCGCGTTGCCAGCTCGACGGACGGCTTGCGTCCGCAGCGGCAGACCGGGAAAAACGACGGACAGACGCAGCCCCGGGCCGCGCCGCGGAAGGCCTGCTTCACGATCCGGTCTTCCAGGCTGTGATAGGTGAGGACGACGAGGCGCCCGCCGGGTCGCAGGACCTGGATCGCCGCCGCGAGACCTTCTTCGAGGGCCGTGAGCTCGTCGTTGACCGCGATGCGCAGGGCCTGGAAGACGAGGGTCGCCGGGTTGTGATGACGCCCGCGTCCGATGCCGAGGCCCTGGATCAGATCGATCAGATCCTGGGCAGTCGCGAGCGGAATCAGTCGGCGCCGCTCCACGATGGCGCGTGCCAGACGCCTGGCGCCGGGGAGCTGGCCGTATTCCGAGAAGACGCGCTCGAGATCACCCGCGGAGAGCGTCGCGAGCAGCGTCGCCGCCGTCGCACCGGACTGCTCGCGATCCATCCGCATGTCGAGCGGGCTCGCGGGGCCGGGGCTGAAGCGGAAGCCGCGCTCGGGGCGGTCGAGCTGATGCGAGGAGACGCCGAGGTCGAGCAGCACGCCGTCGATCGCGATCGGCTGCAGGTCGCGGGCGACGTCTTCGAGCTGGCGGAACGAAGCGTTGACCAGGCGGACGCGATCGCCGAACTGTGCCAGTCGCTCACCCGCTTCGCGGATCGCGTCGGGATCCACGTCGAGGCCGATCAGGAGGCCGTCGGGTGCGGTGCGTTCGAGGATCGCCTGCGCATGACCACCGCCGCCGAGTGTCCCGTCGACGATCACGGCGCCGGGTTTCAAGTCGAGCTGTGCGAGTGATTCTTCGAGAAGGACGGGGACGTGGTAGGAAGTGGTCGCCACGCTGGGCGCCTCCCGTCGATCAGACCGCTAGGTCTCCCTGGAATGGGTCTCGCCGGTTGGATTGCTTGCATTCGAATTGGCCGTCGAGAAAGACTTCGAGGAAGACATTGGGGCGTCCCGGGGCACGTATCTTCGGCACGTACCCCCCAGTAACCGCGCCGGAGACCCTTTGTGCCCCGGGAACACCCCAACCTCTCTTCTGGAGAGCTCGCGCTCTCCAGTCCCCCCTATCAACTCAACGCGTCGAACGGTGGACCTGGTCCACCGATCGCTGAATGCTGTCCAGGTTCACGATCGTCGCGGCCTGGTTCTCTTCGAATCGCGACGGGCTCCAGATCTCGACTCGATCGAGCACACCCGCGAGGATCACCTTGTTGTCGAGACCCGCGTGGTCCCGCATGAAGCCCGGCACCAGGATCCGGCCTTGCGGATCGACCGGACAGGGTTGGGAGCCGGCGGAGAAGAAGCGGCGCAGGCGCTGGGCGTCGGGATCGAACTCCGGAAGGTCGCGGAGGCGTCGTTCCGTCGAGGCCCACTCCGGGGCGGGGAACAGGGCGATGTGATCTTTCTGGATGACCAACATCGGTGGATTCTCGCCTCCGCCTTCCAACTCGCCCCGAAACACCCGCGGAATGCTCAGTCGGCCCTTGCCGTCGATCGTGTGGTCGTAGCGTCCCCGAAACATCGTTCTGCCAACGCCTCGTCCGCCGTCCCGATCCGCCTCTCAGCCCCTCGTGTATCGTCCCATCGAGAGCTTGATCAGGCCTCAGATCCCACTATTTCCCACGTGACTTGGTTTCTATCCCACTTTCTCCCACCTGCGCAAGCAAATTCTGCGCGGGGCGCCGTTTTTTTCGGGAAACCGGGGCGACGGCCGGGCGCAGCTCGCGATGGCTGTGGCAACCCGCGGAAATCGGGCGGCGAAAGCGAGACGAATATTAGGCGAAATCATCACGAAATAAGGAGGCGGCCGCGCGCCCTCGCGCGGGTCGCTCAGGCGGCGCCGAGGCCGGGGATGCGCCCGCCGTGGACGCCGACGGCGCGCTCGACGAGGGTGCGAAGGACCGAGCCCGGCTCGAGACTCGACCCCGCCGAGGCTTCGCTCGCGCTTTCCGCGACCAGACTCTCGAGCACGGCGCCCGTCCCCTCGCGCACACCTAACAACGAATAGCCACCTTCGAGGACGTACACGATGCGCCCGTGGCAGAGCGAGTCCGCGAGGGCGCGAAGCCGCATCGCCATCGCGTGATAGCCATCCCGACTCAATTCCATCGACGCGAGCGGATCGTCGCGGTGAGCGTCGAATCCGCACGACACGAGGATCAGGTCGGGGCGGAAGGCGATCGCGGCAGGCGTGATGATCCGCTCGACGACGCCGATGTATTCCGCATCGCCACAGCCGGCGGGCATCGGCACGTTGAGCGTCGCGCCGAGGCCGCGGCCAACGCCGGCTTCGCGATGATTGCCGGTGCCCGGATAGAACGGAAACTGGTGTGTCGAGACGTAGAGCACGTTCGGATCGTCTTCGAAGCTGTGTTGCGTGCCGTTTCCGTGATGGACGTCCCAATCGAAGATCAGGATACGCGGCTCCCCCAGCTCCTGCTGAGCCACGCGCGCGGCGATCGCGACATTATTCAGCAGACAGAATCCCATCGCGCGATTCGCCTCGGCATGATGGCCCGGCGGGCGTACCGCGGCGAATCCGCGCGGAACCTCGTCGCGCAGTGCGTCGCGCACGAGATCGATGCTCGCGCCGGCGGCGAGACAGGCGACGTCGAAGCTCTCGGCGACGTGATAGGTGTCCGCATCGAGCTGGCCATCGGCCGCACCGCGCGTCGCGGCGAGGGCCTTCAACATGCGCTCGTCGTGGATCTGGCGCAGCTCGTCGAAGGTCGCGGCGCGGGGGGCCACGCGCTCGATCCGATCGGAGTAGTCGGCGAGTGCCAGGTCGACGGCGTGGAGACGTTCGGGGCGCTCGGGATGGCCGGCAGGAGCACGGTGAGCGAGGAAGTGGGGATCGCCGACGGCCTGGACGGAGGCGCGCGACACGTGGGGCTGCCTCAGGACCGGGTTCGCGGCTGCGCGAGGGTCTCTTCGAGGCGCTCGAGCGCGCCGGCGACGCGCTCGAGATTTCGGTTCAAGCGATCGAGCTCCGCTCGCGACGGCCACTCGTTCGTTCGGAAGTCCGGGCGACTCCCGGCGCGCGGATCCATAGCGGGCGAAGCGGGCTCCTGCTGGGGTTCCTCGCGGCCACGCAGGTCCCAGGCGAAGCCGCGACCGCGGGCCATCGCCGTGTCACCGCCTCTGTCCCCACCTCTGTCCCCTCGATGGACGAGCTGGCGAAAGCGCTCCTGGAATTCGCCGAGGCCGTCGCTCGCCTCGTCGACGCTCTTGCGAATGGCGGAGTAGACCGCATCGCCACCGCGCGAGAGGATCTGGGTGAGCAGCGTGTCGGACGGCACTTCGCGGGCGCGCTTGTTGTCGACCAGGATCTGGGAGAGGGCCACCTGCGTGATGTCCTCGCCCGTCTCGTTGTCGACGACGCGCACCTCCTCGCCGCGGTCGAGTAGCTCGCCCACGCCCTTCAAGGTGATGTAGCGGCTGGTCTCGGTGTTGTAGAGCTTGCGATTCGCATAGCGTTTGATCAGGATGGCCACCGGGCGAGTCTAGCGCCGCGACTCGCCGCCCGTCAGCTGGCTCGCGAGCTCGAGCAATCCTTCCAGTCGATCGAGGGGGGCCGATTGCTCCGCGACCCGCGCGCAGCCGATGCCGCTCGCGCGGGCTGCGTCCGCGAGCGCAGCGAATCGCTTTTCTTCGAGCAGACACGTTCGCGCGTGCTCGAGGATCGCGGCGGCGATCTCCTGCTCCGGGTGCACCGCAGCCTTCGCGTTCGGGTCCGGCTCGAGCGCGTCGGAGAGGATTCGCAGATCCGCGGCGAGTGCCTCCCCCTGGCAGCGTTCGAGCAGGTCCGCCGGCGACACGCGAACGGACCACGGCTGCATCCGGTTCACGATCAGCGAGACGAGCTGCGCCCCGAGCCCTCCGAAGCTGGCCACGATTTCCTGCGTGCTGCGCTCGGACCCGGCGAGGGCGCGGCACACGAGCACGAATCTCGTCTCGTCTCCAAATAACACGGCCTGGATGCGTCGGGCCCGATCCGAGAGGTCGGAAGACAGGCCATCGAGGGCACGCAGGAGCTCCGTCAGGTCCTCGAGGAAGCCGAGGCCCGCGATGCGTTCGAGCAGTCCGAGGGCGCGATGCAGCGGGCGCGCGAAGAGCCGCAGCGAGAGGCGGCTTGCCGACATCGCGGGCCGGACCAGGGCATGGAAGAAGCGGCTGTCGAGAAACGCTTGCAGGCGTGCGGGCGCGCGCAGGAAGTCGAGAGCGTGCTCGGCGGGCGGGGTGTCGACGACGATCAGGTCGTAGCGCAGCGTTTCGACGAGGGCCTGGACCTCGGCCATCGCGGCGTATTCGCTGCTGCCGGCGAGAGCCTGCGAGAGATGGCGGTAGATCCGGTTCTCGAGGATGCGCCGGCGGGCGGCCGGATCGGGCGTGAGGCGGTGGACCAGCTGATCGAAGGCTTGACGGGTCGAGAGCATCATGACTTCGAGAAAGGGATCCGGGGCGCCGGGCGTGCGCGCGGACCGGCAGGCGAGCGGGATGCGCGCCGGCTCATTGCCGAGGGTTTCGAGGCCGAAGGCGTTGGCGAGGCGGCGGGCGGGATCGATCGTGAGGACGAGGGTGCGGCGACCGCTCCTCGCGGCTTCGACGGCGAGGGCGGCGGCGATCGTCGTCTTGCCGACGCCGCCGGTGCCGGCGCAGACGATCACGCGCGCTTCGTCGAGGGCGTTCCGGATCGGGTCCGTCGTCACGCGGCACCCGCCCCTGGTCGACTCGAGTCGTCGTGTTCGGGCCAGACGGGATTCGCGAGCACGGCCTCTGCATGCTCGGTCCAGCCGCTGCCTGCCTCCCAGCCGTCGGTCAACAAGGGCAGATCGACGACCGGCAGCTCGCACAGCGCGGACGCGTCGCGCCGAAATCGGATCGCGGAAGCCTCGCGGCGCGCGCCGTGCTCGAGCATCGCGCGCATCTCGGCCTGGGAGGGCAGCGCCGTGAAGACCGGCTCACCGCGAAGCCGTTCGAGGGCGGCCAGCGCCGTCGCAGCCCGTTCGCTCGGCATCTGGTTCACGACGACGCGGTCGACTGCGATTCGGATCTCCCGGCGCGCGCGATCGACGAGCTCGTGCGTCTCCTTGACGGGCAGCTCCTCGGGCAGCGTCACCGGCAAGAGCAGCGTGCGTTCGGGATCGTGAACGAGCGTTTCGACCCAGCCCGCGTGACGAGCGAGCGGACCCGTGCGCACCGCTTGCTGGACGACACGGGGTACGTCGAGAAAAGTGAGGCCGTGTCCGGTGGCGGGGGCGTCGACGACGATCAGATCGAAGCTCGGGCGACCGCCCGCGTCGGTCCGCTGCTCGAGGTGCCAGATCTTTCCGAGCACGATCAGCTCGCGCCAACCCGGCGCCGCCTCGAGCAGCTGTCCGAAGGTGTCCGTGCGCAGGACCCGATCGGTCACCAGGCCGAGGCCGGTCTGGAGCCGCACGTATTCCGCGAGCGCTTCGTGGGGATCGATGCGCAGGGCGTGGAGGCCCGGCGCGAGCGAGCGCCCGGCGTGCCCGAGCGGCCGGGGACCCCGTTCGAAGCAAGCCGCGATCGCCTCCTGGGCGGCGGTTTCCACCAGCAGGACTCGCTTTCCCGCGCGGCGTGCGGCCTCGGCCACGGCGCAGGCCACTGCGGTCTTACCGACGCCTCCTTTGCCGGTGACGACGATCAGGCGTCGTTCGAGCAGGCCGCGCGGGCTCGGATTCACGCGCCGACTCGGCGGGCGGCTGGGCCGTCGCGGTAGTGAAAACCCTTCGTCATATGCGGCGAGTCTAGCCGTGCAGTGCGATTCGCCCGAGTGCAGCGGGGCGGGGCCGGGCGGGGAGGTCGGCGGACGCGGCTCAAGCCCTGCCCGGTGGGGGCCGAAGAAGCCGAACAGCAAAGTGTTTGTTGCGCGGTCCCGGGCGGAGAGCGATCCGCCACGGGCAGTCGCGCGCGGAGCGGGGAACGCGACTTGATCGTGACTTGCCAGGAATGTTCGACGAGCTTCCAGCTCGACGATGCGCGAATTCCGGCAGCGGGTGCGCGCGTGCGTTGCTCCCGCTGCAAACACGCCTTCTACCTGCCGAATCCGTCCGCGAGCCAGTCCCAGGCAATCCAGGCCGTCGTCGACGAGGCGATCCAGGGCAAGCTGGCGCGCTCGCCCGACGCGGCACACGACCTCACGAGTGCAAACGGCGCCGATCCCGAGGAAGACGACTGGCAATTCTCGCAAGAGATCCGGGTCGCCGGCGACGAGCCCGACGAAGGCGAGCGCGCACGGGCCTCCTCGCCACATCCCGATTCCTTTGATCTGACCGGTGATTTCGGCCGCGGCTTCGACCCGGACACGCTCTCCCGGGCAGAGCCCGCGAAGCCGCTCCCGACGGCGACCGCCGCAGCCGCAACGTCAACGCGCCCGAAGGCCACGGCGATACCGGCCCCCGCTGCAGCCGCTGCCACACCTGTGAAAGCGCCGGCCTCCGAGCCGAGGGGCGAGGAGTCGAGCTTCGGCTCGATTGATGATTTCTCCGCTCTGATCGATGACGAAGATGTCTCGATCGACCTGGCTACGGAGCCCGTGCCGGAGGCGCGTCGACACGCGCCTCGTTTCGAACCGCTGGCGGCCGCGCCCGCAGTGACCGGAGCTTCGGATGATCTCGGCGACCCGGAGAGCTGGGACATCGTTGGCGGTGATGGCGCGCGGCAGGCGAAATCGGCGGTCGCAGCACTCGTCCGGCCGCCGGCGGTCGCAGCGAAAACGAAGAAGGTTGCCGACAAGACGCCCCTCGATCTCTTCGCCGACACGGATCTGCCGCCCATCCGCGACGACCAGGACGAATCCCCGGCCACCTATCAACGATTCGTGGGGGTCGGAAAGCTCGTCGGCTGGTGTGTCACGGCATTGAGCATCGCCGTTGTCGGGAACAGCCTGATGCGCCCTGAGTGGTCCCGCTGGCCCGTGGCGCGGCAGCGGGTCGAGATCGGACCGTTCATCGCCGAGACGACTCGCACGGGTTGGCTCGAAACGAGCCGCGCGGGATTCCTGCTCGTCGTCGAAGGGGAGCTCCGCAACACCGGGAGCCAACCGGTCGCCCCGGTCCCCATCCAGCTCGCGCTGCTCGATCGATCCGGTGAGCGACTCGCGGCCCCGCCGATTCGCGCCGGTCAGCCGTTCGCGGAGCTCGCGCTCCGGGAATCGCGACCCGAAGAGCTCTCGACCCAGGTCCATCAGTCCATCTCGGGCTGGCTCGCGACGCCGCTTGCGCCCGGCGAGGTCCGCCGCTTCACGGCGATCTCGCGCGCGGATGAGCTGCCGGAGGCCGCGCACCGCATGCTGCTCGAGGCGGGGCAACCCGCGAAGCCCTAGCCGGTCAGGGGACGGCTCAGGGGGTGGAATCGGAGTTGCGGCCGGGGTCGACCTTCTTCTTGTCCGGCGTGACGTCGATTTCGTCGGCGCCCGAGAGTCCGCTCTTGAAATTCTTGATCGCCTTGCCGAATCCGGATCCGATCTCGGGCAGTCGGCGCGCGCCGAAGAGCACGATCACGATCACCAGGATGACGACGAGTTCCATCGGGCCCAATCCGAACATCCGAGTCTCCAGTCGCGCCTTGCAGGGGCGATTCGAAGCGATGGTGCCGCCCGGGGCTCGTCGGGTCAAGCGAGCGTCGACTTGAGCGGGTGTCGGTCGGCGCAACGTGGACGAGAGGATGGAGGCTAGGATCACGTCCATGGCGATCTTCAAGGCATACGACATCCGGGGCATCGTGCCCGACGAGCTCGATCGCGAGCAGGCCTATCGAATCGGCCGCGCCGTCGCGCATTTCATCGCGGCTTCGCCGATTGCGGTGGGACGCGATGCGCGGGTCCATTCCCCCGAGCTCGCAAACGCCCTCGTCGAGGGGATCCGCGACGAGGGCATCGACGTCATCGACCTCGGGCTCGTCGCGACCCCGATGCTCTATTTCGGTGTCGACGCGCTCGCGGCGGCGGCCGGTGTGATGGTGACCGCCTCCCATAATCCCGGTCGCTACAACGGATTCAAGGTCTGCCGCGCCCACGCGGTTCCCGTGGGCGAGGTGAGCGGACTGCGGGAGATCGAGGCGCTGTGCGAGGCCCGGGCGAATGCGGCGCCGGCGGCGAGGCGCGGACAGCTCGGGACACACGACGTGCGCGCGGGTTATGCGCGGCACGTGCTCGCGGTGGGGACGCAGCGACCGGCGCTGAAAGTCGCCATCGATTGCGGCAACGGCATGGCCGGGGTTGGCCTCGAGGCGGTGCTCGAGCAGCTGCCGGTCGAGGTCGTCAAGCTCTACTTCGAGCCCGATGGCACGTTTCCGAATCACGAGGCCGATCCGCTGAAGCTCGAGAACCTGGCGGACCTGGTCGCGGCGGTGCGCCGCAGCGGGGCGGATTTCGGCGTCGCCTTCGACGGCGATGGGGACCGCGCGGTCTTCGTCGATGGCACCGGCGAGCCCGTCTCCGCCGACCTCGCGACCGCCTTGATCGCACGCCACCTGCTCGCGCGGCACCCCGGTGCGCGGGTGCTCTACGACCTGCGCTCCTCCCGGGTGGTGGCCGAGGAGATCGAGAAGAGCGGCGGGGTCGCTGGAATGTGCCGGGTGGGCCATTCCTTCGTGAAGGCCCAGATGCGCGAAGAGGGCGCCCTGTTTGCCGGCGAGCTCTCGGGTCACCTCTATTTCCGTTTCAGTGACTCGCTCGTCGCCGACGATGGGACGGCGGCCTTCGTCGCGCTGCTCGACGTGCTCGGGGCCGAGGGTCGATCGCTGGCGGAGCTGGTGAAGCCGCTTCGGCGCTACGCGGCGAGCGGCGAGCTCAACAACCGGGTGAGCGACGCGAATCTCGTGCTGCGGGAGATCGAGGCCGAGCACCGCGATGCGCCCGAGATCTCCCACCTCGACGGCCTGCTGGTGCGCTATCCGACCTGGTGGTTCAATCTGCGCGCGTCCAATACCGAGCCGGTGCTGCGCCTGAATCTCGAGGCGGACACCGCCGACGAGATGGTGCGGCGCCGCGATGTCCTGTTGGCGCGCATCCGGTCGTTCGCGCCCACTCGGCCCGCGAGCTAGGCGCAGACGCGCGGGAATTCGAGCCAGCGAGGTCGGGTCGATGCGGTCGGGTTTCGCGGGGTTCGAGGACGGGCTGCGACTCCTTTTCGAAGGGGCTCGATTCCTTCGCCGGGAGCCGTCGCTCTGGCCGCTCGCGATCGTGCCGGTGTTTCTCTCGCTCGTTTTCGTGGCGATCGCAGGCTCGCTGTTCTTCGCCAATCTTTCAGCGATCGCCGCCTGGTGCAATTCCCTCCTGCCCGTGCTCGTGGCGACGACCTGGTGGAGCTGGCTTTGGGTCGGTCCGGCGATGTTCATCGTCTGGATTGCGGGCGGGCTCGCGGTGGTCGTCGTGTTCGGCGCAGCGATCGTGGCGTCGCTGCTCGCGGCGAATCTCGTCAGTGCCCCGTTTCTCGAGCGGCTCTCCTGGCGGGTCGAGCGGATCGAGCGGGCGGGTCAGGTCGACGACGCGGAGGAGGGTTCGAATGCCGTCGGCGCCGCGCTTCGCAGCTTTCTGGCGGAGCTCCAGCGCATCGGTTTTCTCGTGCTCGTCTGGACCGGGCTCTCGCTGGCCGGTCTCGTCGTGCCCGGGGCGCATCTGCTGACCGCGCCGCTGCTCGTGATCGTGACGATCCTCTTCCTGCCCCTCGAGTACGCGGGTCACGCCTTCGATCGGCGCGGGGCATCGTTCCGCGATCGTCTGCGATTCGTGCGCGCGAACCTGTGGACGATGACGGGCTTTGGCAGTGTGGCTTTCGTCGCCTGCTTCCTGCCGGGACTCAATCTGCTGATGATGCCGGCCCTCGTCACGGCCGGGACGCTGCTCGTCGTGCGGCGCGATCCCGTGGCGGACGGCATGAGCGATTTATCGTCGTTCTAGAAGCCGAGATGTGAGGCGAGGAAGGGCCGGGCGGCAGCCGGCCAGTCGCTCGTGCGTCGGTCGAAATAAACCGTCAGGACCGCGGCTCTTTCGCCCGAGCGAGTACCGTTTGAAACAGAGTCGGCATTCGGGAAGGGCGGAGGCGTCTGGCGTTTGTCGCCCGGCGCACGCGCGAGCACCGCCGCCCCGATCCGCTCTTCTTGCTGCACGAGTGACGAACCCAGGCGGGCACCCAACCCGAAACCAAGGAAGCCGACCCGCTTCGCGTCGACCTCGTCGAGCTGCAGTACGGCATCGAGGGTACGAATGAGATCTGCGATTGCCTGACGCAGAAACTCGTCGACGAGGACCTGGCTATTCCGGTCGACAGAATCTCCCCGTTCGATGGCCAGTGTCGATTCGATCAGTCGCTCGCTCAATTTGGGACTCGCGCGATGCCCGTGGAGAGGCAGATCGATTACGGCGACCGTCAGCCCGTCGGCCACCCAACTCGCGATTGGGCCGAAGTCGGTCGATGCGGCGGAGGCACCGGCTTCGTGGGCAAGCAGGAGAAGGGCCGGGAGTCTGTCGCGCTGACTCGCCGTGGGAGCAACGGATCGTGCCAGAACTCCATTCACGATGTCCCCGCGCGACACGAGCTCGATCCGATCGGCTCGAACAGCGTGCCACACGCCGGCGCCCTCGAGAGGTCGCAGCGTGGCGCGCGCGGGCGTCTCCACGTGATCGGAAAGAAATGCGGCACGGGTCATCGTGCGCACGGTAGCAGCCGGAGACCGCGGGCCGGAAGCACCTTCAGCGAGTCGGGAGCCCTCTGCGAGTCAAGAGCCCTCAGCGTGTGAGAAGCAGCTTGCGCGTCCGGTAGAGATTCGATTTCACCGAGTCCTCGGACTTCGAGAGCGTCCGCGCGATCTCGGCGATCGGAATCGAATCGAGGTGGTGAAGCTCGAAGACCGTCCGCTGCTCGTCGCTGATCTCGGTCTCGAGCGTTCGGCAGATCTGAGAGGCTCGTTCGTGGAATTCGTAGTTTTCGAGCGGGGTTGCTTCGGGTTGGCCGGCGGCCGTCAAGCTCCCGACCGCGCGCTCCTCGTCCTCTTCCAGGAGGGGCACGACCGGATGGCGCTTGCGCCGGAATCGCGCCGCGAGGGTTCGGCGTGTCAGGCCGAAGATCCAGGCTGCGAAAGGCGCTTCACCGCGGTATCCGTCGAGCGACGAGAAGACGTTGATGAAGACTTCCTGGGTCGTCTCTTCCGTGTCCCAGCGATTGCGCAGGCGCTTGTCGAGGAACGCGTACACCCGCTTGAAATAACGCTGGTAGAGCTCGTCGAAGGCCGCCCGCTCACCGGCTCGCACTCGATCCACGAGCGCTTCGTCCGGCAGGATGTCCGGCGTATGAGCGGTCTCTGCGGTAATCGCGCTGGCGAGCGTCCGCGCGCCTACAGCGCGGGCTGCTGCCTCGCTGAGTCCATGCACGGTCGTTCTGGAGTCGTGAAAATTCACAAGCCGAATCCTTCGAGTCCAAGCGTCCTCGACTATTAACCAGACCCAGAGCCCGGTCCCGTACGTCACTCGCGCCACGAGGCCACGTGGGACGACACGGGTCCAGACCTCTCCAGATCGCCCAGGTCGATCCAGAGAACCCCCCGGATGGGAAGTAGCCGCGAGCCAGGCGGAGGTGGCAAGAAATGTCACCTGTGCCAAAAATCGTCATCGCGCGGGGTCGGGCCCCGAGGGCGGTAGCCTGTTCGCCAGGGCATTGGGCGGACTATTGGCCGGGGAATAGGTCGGGGTCCGGCGCGGTCGGGCGGCGGGGCGCCGTGTCGACATCTGGCTGGAACTCGAGATCCGTGTCGACGAGGCCGGTGCGAAAGGCGGAGGGACTCGGTGGGGCGATGAAAGGGCGCGCGCGCTCCAGACGTTCGAGTCGTTCGGAGCGGCGCGCAGGTTCGGCGGCGACGGCGGGCAGGATGGCGGGACCCGAGGCGTTGCCGTCGCGACGCGCGCCAGGGGGATGGCGATCCGGGCGCGTGATCGGCTGTGTGATCGGCTGTGTGGCCGGCTGCGCGGGTCGCTGATCCAGAGGCTCGATCAGGAGCCTCGATTGGCCGTGGCTGTGAAGGCCGCGACTGCGCCAGAGCTGCACCGTCTCGGCGGGGAAATTGTCTGCGGCCGCGCGCGCCTCCGGGCCGAAGTCTCGGCAGACGAGCAGCACCCGGGGCTCGGCCGACGGCTCGATCCCGAGCCCGGTCGCGAGCTTCAGGAAATCGGTGCGTCGCGGCCGCAACCACGAAAGGTCGGCGAGCGAGCGCGTCAGGGCCGCCGCGTCGTCGTCGGCCTCGGCGAACCGGATCGCAACGAGCTCGCCATTGCCCCCGACGGCGAGCAGGTCGATGGTCGAGCTCTCGGCGAGAAATCCCTCGGCGATGACGTGCAGCTCGGGCAACAGGCTGCGCAGCGCGTGGTGCAGGGCGTGCCGAAGGCTCGGCCGATCCGGGAATCCCTCGAGCGCTCGCGCTGTCGCTCGTTCAGCCAAGGACCCGGCTCCTGGCGTCCTCGTAGAGCAGCCGCGCCACGTCACGGAGCGCACGGCTGGCGGGCGCCTGGGGATGGGCGAGGCCGATCGGCCGTCCAGCGGCGATCGCGCGGTAGACGTCGAGGTCGTCGACCAGGAGCCCGTAGCTCATGAGCGGAATGCCGAGCCGCTCTTCACAGCTCCGCGCGAGCTCGTCGAAGGCGGCGCGCGCATCGGCGATGTGGCGGACGCCGTGCAGCGTGACGCCGATGTCGAGGCCGGGCTGTCTGTCGACGAGCTGCTTCACCCGCTCGAAGCTGGCCGCCGTGTCCTGGCGCCGAGGTGACGTGAACAGCAAGAGCCAGCGGATCGGATCCATCGACTCGCCCGCATCGGCGAGCCAGGCGGGCGGAATGCGCGTGAACACGATGCCGCCCCGGCGCGCCGTCTTGCTCCGCTCTTCAGCGAGTCCGGCGGCGGCCCGTCGAAGCTCGATCAGATTGCCCGCCGGGCAGTAGACGACCTCGCTGCCGAAGTCGCCCGGTCCCTCGGCGGGCCAGAGCGGGGTGTCGCGATCGGAGTCCGGCGCGAGGATCACGCTCGCCCCGCCGTGACGGGCAGTCTCGATTGCGAGGTTCCAGGTTAAGGCGGCGTGGACCACGTCGCGCTCGCCGATCGGGACCCCGAGCACCGAGAGCGGAAGCCGACTCGTCCCGGGACGTCCCGCCAACGTGCGGCGCGCGGGCGGCGGTGAAATCGCGAAGGGCGTCGCCGGGCGCCCGCGCAGCTCGCGATCGGCTTCCCGACGCGACTCCGGCGCGCCGTCGAGCTCGGGCAGGAAATAGTGCAGGACATCGGACAGATCGCGCGGCACGGCAGCTCTCGAGACCGCAGGGCCTCTCCAGTTTGAAGGTTCGAGGCGATCTCCGGCTCGCGGGGGCCTCAGCGCACGTGAAGGATCGAATTGGGCTGGCCGGTCGGCCCCGGCGCCGACTGGGGATTCGCCGGATCTTCCCGCCATTCCCCGTCGACGACATAACGATACTGATAGGTTCCGGGCTCGAGCGTGAGCACCTTCGTCCAGACCCGGGTCTGCCCCTCGGAGGCGATCAGCGACCGCACGCCACGGTCGGGCACCCAGCCGTTGAAATCGCCCGCGATCCGCACGTCCCCCGCCGATGAGTCCTTGAAGCGCACCACGACCTCGCGCGGGGCGCCCGGTGCGGCGGCCTGTTCCTTTCTCTCCACTCCGGTCGAATGGAAGACTTCGGGGGGCGACGCCGACAGCTCCATTGCCACCGAGGCGTAGTCGAGGGCACCGATCGCGGTCGGCGCATAGCGCGAGATCGGGACACCGGCCTTCGCCGCCTCACGCAGCTTCACGTTCAGGCGCACGACGGAGTCGAAACAAAGTTCCTTGAACAGCTCCCGAATCTCTCCCAAGGTCGTACGCGCATAGCGCGTACGACCGTCATAAAGAGTCGGCAGGATGCGAACGTGGAGTCTGTGTCCGATCCGATCGGCGAGCAGGCTGATCGTCTCGAGCAGCTTCTGAACGCCGTCGATCGCGAAGAAGCTGGTTTCGAGCGGGATGATGACCTCGCCCGCCGCGCGCAGGGCGTTGAACGTGAGCAGCCCCACGTTCGGCGGGCAATCGATCAGGACGAAATCGTAGAGCGGCGGCAGGCCGTCGAGGGCGGCCGCGAGGCGTTCCGTGCGCGCGTCGTGGCGCTCGCTCGCGAGCTTCTGCTCGAGCGCCGAGAGCACGATGCTCGAGGGCGCAAGGTCGATCGATTCGCTGACGTCGATGATGATCGAGTCCAGGCGACCGGCGCCCGCCGGCTCGACCAGCACCTCGTAGAGGTTGGCTTCCAGATCGTCGGGCTCGAGGCCCATTGCGAGCGTCGCGTGGGCCTGGGGATCCATGTCGACGATCAGGACGCGATGGCCCTCGGCTGCGAGCGCGCCGGCGAGATTCACCGTCGTCGTCGTCTTACCGCAGCCGCCCTTTTGATTCACGATCGCGATGACACGCATGACGTCCCCCCCCGAGGCGTTCCGACCGCGACTCGGGTCGCGGGCGTGTGATCTTCTGACGCTTTTCGATCTGTTCGCACTTCGCGCGGGCCGAGCGTCTCCGCTCAGCCGGTTTCGCTCCAGCGTTTCTGGCTCTGCTTGGCATTTCTGACCGAGGGCTTCGCAGGCCGCGCCGCCGGCTCAGGTGAGCGCTCGACGGCCTGCACCGGTGCGCGCCGATCGGGGCGTCGACTGCGTCCCCCGCGCGCGCCCTGACGTGGCTGTGTGCGAGCCTCGTGACGAGATTGAGCGTCGGCCTCCTGACGCGAACGGAAATCCCACACTTCACGCTGGAAGGCGGCCACCGGAAATACCCATTCCTGGCCGGTGATCGCCTCGAAGACGGTCTCGTCGTGAAAGACGAGCACGACATCCCCGGTCGCCACGAGCACCAGCTCTGAAAGCGGTCGCCCCACCTGCGGCAGCAGCTCGCGCAGGGCGCCGACACTCTTTCGGATCTTCTGGACCGAAACGCCGGCGTCGATCAGGCGGCGCGTGGCCTTCAGGGCGACGAGATCGTTGAAGTCGTAGCGGTGGTGGCCACCGGGCGTGCGGGCGGACGGCTCGACCAGCCCGGTCTTGGCCCAGTACTGGAGCTGTCGGCGCGAGAGGTCGAGCAGGTCGACGACCTCGCTCGTCTTGAAATGGGCACTGACGGAAGCTGCCGCTCTGCGGGCCTCGCTCGTCTCGGAGGCCAGGACGGCGGCGGTGGACTCGATCTCGGTTGCGTGCGTCGTCGTCATCCGGATCTTTCTCGTTCCTGTCACCCCTGGCGGGTGTCGTGCCACGCGTCCTTCATGCGGGTCCACACGGACGCCCGCAGTCACGGCTGCGGGCCTGCGCAGAACGCAGGGCAACGAACATCGGGGGCGGCGATCTCACCGGGCTGCAGCGGGGTCTGCTGATCAAATCGACCCGGTAGAACAGAGTAAAAGTGGCGGGCCGGTTCAAGTCAAGCCAAAACTCGAAGGAAATGTCGCGATGGGTGGGAAAAGAACGAGATCTCGCGGGCAGCTTCGGCCGCCCGGCCTGCCGCCCGAGCGAACGGGGCGCGTGTCGCAACCCGAGCAAGGCTGGTAAGGTCGGGCATGTTGGCCACACCGGATTCCAGGACCAGTCTCGAGCAATCGCCTCGCGAAGCGACCGAGGAGCCAAGCGCAGACGCGCTCGTTCCCCGCGGGTCCCTGTCTCGATTCGAGGGACGCGACACGGCTCCGGCCGCCCCGGCCACCCCGGAGCCCGGTGGTTCGCCGGCCGCGCCGCCGGCCGACCCCCCGGTTCGAGCTCTCCCGCTCGTGGCGGTCGACGATCGCATCGATGTCGTCGGCAAGGACGGCCGCTGGCCTTTCAATCAGGGCCGCCTGCTCCAATCGCTCTACCCGACCGGGCTCGAGGCGGACCAGGCCCTCGAGGTCGTCGTTGCGATCGAGCGCAGTCTGCGCCAACGCAACGCTCGTGAGGTCACGCGGGACCTGCTGCGGGCGCTCGTGCATGAAATGCTCGAGCGGGATTTCGGATCCGAGTACGCGGGGCGCTACCGGGTCTGGCGGGCTTTCCAGAATCAGGATGTGAAGCCGTTGATCCTGCTGCTCGGCGGGACGAGCGGGGTCGGAAAATCGTCGCTCGCGATCGAGGTGGCGCGCCGGTTGTCGATCGCCCGCGTGCTCTCGACGGACGCGATCCGGGACGTGATGCGCGTGATGATCTCGGACGACCTCGTACCGACGCTGCACGTTTCGTCGTTCGAGGCCCACCAGAGGCTCGTCACCGCCGTGGCGCCCGGCCTCGATCCAATCATCGAGGGATTCCTCGACCAGTCGCGCACGGTGGCTGTCGGGGTTCGGGCCGTGATCGAGCGCGCGATCATCGAGGGCACCAACACGGTGATCGACGGCGTGAGCCTGGTTCCCGGCCTCTACGAGCTCGCGGGCTGGCGCGACCGGGCGCACGTCGTGCTGCTGCTTGCCGCCGATCAGGACCTCGAGAGCCTGCGCGCGCATATCGTGGCCCGGGCCCACGGGCGCGGCGCACGCGCTTCCGAGCGCTATCTGGGCAGCTTCGAGAAGATCGTGCGGATCCAGGAAGTGTTGCTCGAGCGCGCGACGGCGTTCGGCGTCGAGGTGATCGACGTGCAGGATCTCGAGGATGCGGTGCGCCACGTCGTCTCCCACGTCGTCGGGGGGCTGGCGGCGACCCACGAAGCGCAGGGGACGGGACTCGATTAGGATCCCGCCGCCATGGGGCGCTCCCTCAAATACGAGATTCCCGGCGCTGACCCGCGTGTCTCGCCCGAGCAGGTCATGCAGATCGGCTGGGCGACGCTGTTCGCCCGCGCCCGCGCCCGCGAGCGGACCCTGTCGCCCGCTCCCGAAGCCCCGGTCAGGGTCGACACGGGAGAGCGTCGCCGCGTGATCGAGATCGGCTTCGGGCGGGGCGAGTTCCTGCTCGCGCTCGCGGCGGCCTCGCCCGAGGCCGACTTCGTCGGAATCGAGGTGTCCTGGAAGCGCGCCCTGAAGATGGCGCGCAAGGTCGCTCGCGCGCGTCTCCCGAACGTCCTGCTCGTCGTCGGACGCGGTGAGGAAGCGCTCGGCGACTGGTTCGATCCGCGCTCCCTCGCCGAGATCTGGGTCAACTTCTCGGATCCCTGGCCGAAGCTCCGGCACGCCGAGCGGCGCCTGCTCCAACCGTCCTTCGCCGCGCTCGCGGCGCGGGCGCTCGCCCCGGGCGGGACGCTCTTCGTGGCGACTGATGACGTTCCCTACGCCCACCAGATCGACGAGGCGCTGGCCGGCGAGAAGGGGCTCCTGAATCGTTATGCGCCGCTCGCGTTCCTGCCCGAGGTGCCCGGGCGCATGACGACCGGCTACGAAGCCCAGTGGCGCGCCGAGAAAAGGCCGCTTCACTTCTTCGCCTACGCCTCGAGCGGCGAAGGGGCCGTGCGATGACCGCCGCCGAGTCCCGCACCCACGCGCGCAGGAAGCCGAGCCTCAAGGACCACTCGCGGGCGAAGCTTCGGGAGGTCTTCGCGGCGCGCGGCTGGCCCGCCTATCGCGCAGACCAGGTGGCGACCTGGCTCTACCAGCAGGATGCGACCGGGCTCGACGAGATGTCGAATCTGCCGGTGGGACTGCGCAGTGAGATCGCGGCCGAGTTCGAGCTCGAAACGCTCGAGGTCGTGCTTTCGCAGCGCTCGGTCGACGGGACCCAGAAGCTGCTCCTGCGCGGCTTCGACGGCGCCCTGATCGAGGCCGTCCTGATCCCCGAAGAGCGGCGCCACACGCTTTGCGTGTCGACCCAGGTCGGTTGCCCGCTCACCTGCAGCTTCTGCGCGACCGGTGCGCTCGGATTCACGCGCAATCTCTCGGCCGGCGAGATCGTCGACCAGGTGCTGCACGCGCGGCGGCGGATCCCGGCGGACGAAGCGCTGACCAACGTCGTCTTCATGGGCATGGGCGAGCCGCTCCTCAACTTGCCCAACGTGTCCGAGGCAATTCGCATCCTCGTCGATCCGAAGGGGCTCGCGCTGGCGCCGCGGCGGATCACCGTCTCGACGGCGGGTGTGTTGCCCCAGATCGGGCCGCTGCTCTCGGTCGCGCCGATCCATCTCGCGGTGAGCCTGCACGCGACGACCGACGAGGTGCGCGACGTGCTGGTGCCCCTCAATAAACGATTTCCGCTGGCGGAGCTGATGGCGACCTTGCGCGCGGAGCCCCAGATCAACCGGCGCAGACCCGTCTTCTTCGAGTACACGCTGATGGACGGTGTGAACGACTCGCTCGCGGATGCGCGGCGGATGCCGCGTCTGCTCGAGGGGATTCCGGCGAAGGTGAACGTGATTCCGATGAATCCCCACGCCGACGCGCCCTACCAGCCGCCGCCGACCGCCGTCGTCGATCGTTTCACCGCAGCACTCCACGAGGCGGGGCTCCGGGTGACGCTGCGCCGAGACCGCGGCCGGGACATCGACGCGGCCTGCGGTCAGCTGGCGAACCGCGCGGCGGCCGAGAAGCCCGACGGCGCGTCTCGCGAGGTGCCACCGGCCGGGTCGCATGCCCGCCCGGAATCCCGTCAAGAGGGCCTCGCGGGAAACCGATGGAGCCCGGGGGAAGCCGGCGTCTCACGCCCGGTGGTCGAGGCGCATGCTCTACGCGATCGGTGACATCCACGGCGAACTCGAGAAGCTCGACGAGCTGCTGGCTCTCCTGCCCATCGAGCCGGGCGACAAGCTGATCTTCCTGGGGGATTACATCGATCGCGGTCCGGATTCGCCCGGTGTGATCGAGCGCTTGATCGAGCTTCGCGAGCGCCACGACTGCGTCTTCCTGCTCGGGAATCACGAGTCGATGTTCCTCGATTTCCTGGGCTGGACGGACGACGCCTTTTTTGGGGGCGACGCGTTCCTGATGAACGGTGGGGACCGCACGCTCGCCGGCTACGGCTACTTCGATCGCGAGGACACCGACCGCGAGAGCTTCCACCTCCCGAAGAGCCACGCGGACTTCCTGCTCGGCCTGCGCCTATCCCACGTCGAGGGTGCCTACCTCTTCGTACACGCCGGCGTCAGCCAGAACCAGCTGCGAAGTGGAGACCTCGCCTACGCGCTGCGCAAGTCGCGCCCTGAGGATCTGCTCTGGAACCGGACGAGCGGAGATCTGCCCCACGACCTCGGCGTCACGATGGTTTACGGACACACGCCGAACGAAGATTTCGGCGTCCGCTGGAATACGCCCTTCAGCATCGGCGTCGACACGGGTGCCGTTTACGGTGGCCCGCTGACCGCGATCCGCCTGCCCGACGAAAAGGTCTTCCAGGCCTAGCGGGTCGCCTTGCTAGCTAGCCCGCGGTCGCCGTGCGGCCCACGACGTCGCGGGCGCTCGTCTCCGCGCTCCGCTGGCGCAGCTTGGGGACGGTGATCTGCGTTCCTGCCGAGAGTGAGTCGAGGTCGACGTCCGGGTTGTACTGGCGCAGCAGCCAGATCGGCACCTCGAACTGCCTCGTCGAGAGCTTCCAGATCGAGTCGCCCGGGCCGACCTTGTGGATCGACGTCCCCTCGATCTCCCATTCGGTGAAGAATTCTTCCTGGAGCTCGCGATGGTATTCGACACGCACCCGCTCGAAGTCGCCCGGCGGCACCTGCGAGAAGTCGAGGCGGAGCTTCTGGTGCAGGACGACGGGCTCGCCGTAGCGCATGCCGTTCAGCTGTCGCAGGCGACTCGCCCGCACTCCGAGCCACTCGGCGTAATGGCCGAGGGTTTCGTTGGGCTGGACGAAGATCGTGCGGTCGGGGCCGATCGTGTAGTCGGAGGGATCGGCCAGCAGCCCGGGGCTCGGATCCGTCGCGCTCTCCTCTTTCGCATTCCACCCTTCAGCGAGCTCTGGATTGGCCTTGGCGGCATTTGCGGCCTGGGCGGTGCTAGCGGCGGTCGCTGACGCGGCCGCCGGAGCGGGGCTCGCGACCTTGGGCGGGGCGGCCGGAGCGGGCGCGGCGGAAGGCTTCGTCGGGGCGGCAGGCGGCGACTTCACGACCTGGGGCGCGGGCCTGGGATCGGCCTTGGCGATCTGGATTTCCGTGGCAGCAGGCTTGGGCGGCAGGGCGTTTTCGGGCAACGCCGTCTGCTTCACGATCGTGAGCCGCTGGCCCGCCTTGATCTGGTGGCGATTGCCGAGGCCGTTGCTCGCGGCGAGCTGGGCGACCGTGAGGCCGTTCGCGCGCGCGATGCGCGTCAGGTTGTCCCCGCGGCGCACGGTGTAGGTCGTGGTCGCCATCTCGACCGCGTCGTCGCCGGTCGGGGCCGGCTTGCTCTCGGGCTCGGTCGTACGCGCGGCGACCGCGATCGGCTGCTCGGGCTCGACCGGAACGCTCTCCTGCTTCTGCTCCTCATTCGGAGGCGCGGCGGCCACGATGACGTCGCGCGCTGCGGGCTCGATCGGTGTGATCGTGTTGTGGCTCGGCAGTCGCAGGCGCTGGCCGACGCGGATGCTGTTCGCGCTCCGCAGGCCGTTCAGCGATGCCAGCTGCCGCGTCGACATCCCGTGGCGACGGGCGATCGTCGAGAGCGTGTCGCCCCGGCGCACCGTGTAGGAGCCGCTCGTCGACTGGCTCGCATAGCGATTGGCATTCGGGATCGCCGCCAGGGCCTCGGAGAGGGGCCGCTCGAGGGAAGCGCGCGGAACGTGCAGCTTGTAGCCCTTCGGCACGAAGTTCGCGTTGCGCCAGACGCCGGGTCGCAGCGCGGGGTTCGCCTTTTCGAGGGTCACGGCGTCGACACCGATGGCTGTCGCGAGGTCTCTCGACCGGGCATAGAAGGGGAGCGTCACGGAGTCGAAATCGATCGGTGAGTCGACGGCGAGCTTGCCGAAGTAGTCCTCGTGGTTCGAGGCGACATGGTTCGCTGCGAGGAATTCGACGTAGAAATTGCGCGAAGCGAAACCGAAGGTCCGCGAGTGGTAATCGCGTACGATGCGGGCGATGTCCTTGGTGCCGAGCTGCTGCGCGGCGCGCCGCATGCCCGAGGCGCCGTGGTTGTAGGCGGTGATGGCGAGGGGCCAGCTGCCGGTCACGCGGTAGTTCTGCTCGAGCAATCGGGCCGCCGCGACCGAGGCGCGGTAGGGGTCGAGTCGCTCGTCGACGATGTGGTCGACCTGCATGAAGCGCCGGCCCGTCGCGTTCGTGAACTGCCAGAGTCCCGCCGCACCGACCCGTGAGTAGATGTTCGGTGTGAACGAAGACTCGACGTGGGGCAGGTTCGCGATCTCGAGCGGGAGATTCATGTCGCGCAGGATCGCGAGGATGTGTTCCTTGTAGGCGCCGGAGCGGATGATGCCCGCGCGGAACTTGTCTGCCTGGCCCAGCTGGAAGCGGATGCGTTCCGAGGCGAGGCGCAGCCGGGTGCTCGTGACGCCGCGACCGAACAGGGCGAGTACGCGCTTCTCGTCGCTCGACAGGTCGCTTCGCTTGCCCGCGGCGAGGGTGCGGAGGATGCTCTGGTAGTAGCGCTTGCGGGCCTCGCTATGGCGGTCCGCGCCGGAGCGGCTCGGGAACTTCACGACTTCGTAGACGAGGCCGAGGTCGTGGGTGTCGTGGATCAGACCGCCGTCGGTCCCCACCTCGCTGTAGATGCGTTTCCAGAACGTGACGTCGGGCTCGAGAGCCTTGGGCTGCGGGAAGTCGCTGCGCGCCGCGAGGGCGGCGGAGGCCACGACCAGGCCCAGCATCACGATCGACAGGATTCTCTTCATGGACTCCCTCTTGAACCCGTTCGATCGGCAGCTCCGCGGCAGAATCGGAGCGGAAATAAGGCTGTCTCGCCCGGCGGACGGGCCGCGGGAATGACGGGGGGAGTGCGGTGGATTTCAGTCAACTCGCGAGCTTACTTCTTCCGGTGCTTCTTGCGCGAGTCTCGCTGCTGCTTTCGCTTGTTTTTCTTGGCCTTGGCATCCTGCGGCTTGCGGGGCGAGGCGCCGCGCGGGAGCCCGCCGAGGAGCATCGAAGGATCGAAGCCCATCGGTGACATCCCGCCGCGTCCGCCGCCGAGGGCGGGCGCGCCGCCGGGGAAGCCCCCGGGTAGACCGCCGCCCATGCGCGACAGCAGCCCACCCTGTTGCCCGAGCGAGCCCATCAGCTGGCGCATCTGCATGAAGCGGTCGACGAGCTGCTCGACGTCCGAGAGCTTGCGCCCGCTGCCGGCGGCGATCCGGCGCGCACGGCTCTTGTCGATCGACTTCGGCTGCGCGCGTTCCTTGCGGGTCATCGACTGGATCATCGACTCGACCTTGACGAGCTCGCCCTCGTCCACCTGGTCGGCGAATTGTCCGAACATCGGGAGCTTGCCGAGGACCTCCTTCAGCGGCCCCAGCTTCTGGATCATGCGCATCTGCTTGAGCAGATCGTCGAGTCCGAAGCTGCCCTTCAGCATGCGCTCCGCGTCGGCCTCGGCTTCCTTCTCGTCGATGACCTCTTCGAAATCCTTGACGAGGCCGACGATGTCGCCCATCCCGAGGATGCGGGAGGCGAGGCCTTCGGGTCGGAACTCCTCGAGCCGGTCGACGGTCTCGCCGGTGCCCAGGAACTTGATCGGGACGCCGGTGACCGCCTTCACCGAGAGCGCGGCGCCGCCTCGCGCATCGCCGTCGAGCTTCGTCAGGATCACACCGTCGAGGGCGATCCGCGCTGCGAAGGCGCCGGCGACGTTCACTGCATCGCGCCCCATCAGGGCATCGCAGACGAGCAGCTTGTTCGCCGGTGCGACGGCTTCGACGATCTGTTCGAGCTCCAGCATCAGCTCGTCGTCGATGGCCAGACGGCCCGCCGTGTCGTAGATGATGGCGTCGAAGTGCTCATGGCGGGCGCGGGCGAAGGCCGCTGCACAGATCGCCGGCGGGAGCTCGCCTGGCGCGCCGCAGTGGACGGCCACGCCGTTCGCGGCGCCGAGGGTCTTCAGCTGATCGACGGCCGCAGGTCGATACACATCCGCCGCGACCAGCAGCGGCTTTCTGCCCTGCTTGCGCAGATACAGCGCCAGCTTCGCCGCGACCGTCGTCTTCCCGACGCCCTGCAGTCCCGCGAGCAGAACGGAGACGATGCCCGCACTGCGGGCGAGGGATGGGTCGACCGGCCCCATCAGCTCCACGAGCTCTTCCTCGCAGATCTTGATGAAGTGCTGGCCCGGCGAGACCCGCAGCAGGCGGCCGGCGCGGTCGCGGACCCAGGTCTCGACTTTGGCGCCGAGGCTTCGCTCCTTCACGCGGGCGAGGAACGAGCGGGTCGCCGCGAGGTCGACGTCCGCCTCGAGCAGCGACATGCGCACATCGCGCAGCGCTTCGTCGATGCTGGCTTCGGTGAGCTCGCGAACGCCGCGCAGCCGGTCGGTGGCGCTTTTGAAGCCCTGCGTCACGGTTTCGAGCAAGGGGGTCCTCCGAGGGAGGCGGAGCGTAGCAGCGCGCTTCGCGTTCGCGGGGGGAGGTCGCGGGTTCGGCTGCGCTTGCCGGCCCGGGAGGCGGCGGGCATGCTCAGTGGTCCATGTGCGAACCGCGCGGGCGAACCCGGGAGACGATCGTGAACATCGAGGTCGAAGCGCAGGTCACGGGCAATATCTGGAAGGTCGAGACGGTCGTGGGTGCGCAGGTCGAGGAAGAAGATGTCCTCCTGGTGATCGAGTCGATGAAGATGGAGATCCCCGTCGAGGCGCCCGCGGCCGGGCGCGTCGTGGAGATCCGTGTGCGCGAGGGACAGGCCGTCGAAGAGGGAGACGTGCTGGTCGTGCTCGCAGGGGAGTAGCCGATGATCGGCGAGCGCCTCCGGGCGCGGCGACTTTCGCCGGGGGATGCGTCCGCGGCGCGCGAGCTTCTGCTCGCCGCTCGCGACGAGAATCTCGTGCTGATCGATCAGGTCGAGCGGCTGGCCGACGGCGCTTACAGCGACGAGCCGCCGCCCCAGCTCCATGGCGCCTTCGCGGGCGATCGGCTCGCGGGCCTCGCCGCCCTGCGGCCCAGCCTCTCGCTCTCGCATGGCATGGACGAGGAGACGATGGCGGTGCTGCGGCCCGCGCTGCTGCGGGTGCCGAGCGGGCTTTTGAAATGCGAGCGGCGCATGGTCGCATCCCTCTGGTCACTTCTCGCCCACGCGGGCCGCGAGGCGATCATCGACCGCGTCGAGATCGCCTATCGACTGGCGCCGCGCACGCTGGCTGCCGAGGATGCGTCGCTTCCCGGTGTCGCGCGCGCTGCCCGGAAGAGCGATCTGGCCGACCTCGTGCACGCCGCCCGCGCGAGCCTGTGGGAGGAGCAGCGGCCCGACCCCGCCGAGACGGATCCGGTCGGCTTCGCGCGCTGGGTCGAGAGCCGCATAGCACGGGCGCGCGTGGTGTGCGTCGATGGCCGCGTCGTCTTCGTGGCGTATGCCGACGTCCGGCGTGCCCAGGGTTGGCTGATCCAGGGGGTCTATACGTGGCCCGACGTGCGCCGCCTGGGCTATGCGCGCAAGGGCATGGACGCGCTTCTGCGCGAGGCCTTCGCGGCGGGGGCGTCCCACGTCCAGCTCGCCGTCGTCGCGGGCAACGAGCGTGCCTCGCAGCTCTACCGGAAGCTCGGATTCGAGGCCTTCCTCGAGCTTCGGACGATCCTGTTCCACTGAGCGCTCGGGCCGGCTGGCCGCGTTCGAGTCCGAGGGCGGGGCCGCCGGATCGTTGATTCCGGCCGCTGCCGTCGGCTAGCGTCGAACGTCGAAGAAGAATCATGGAGGAATCGGACATGGGCTTGCTGGATGGAAAAATTGCAGTCGTCACCGGCGCAGGCGGTGGGCTCGGACGAGAGCATGTGCTGGCGCTCGCGGCAGAAGGCGCGTCCGTCGTCGTCAATGATCTCGGCGGATCCCGGGACGGCTCTGGTGCGGGCTCCGCGATGGCGGACCAGGTCGTGGCGCAGGTCCGGAAAGCCGGCGGCGAGGCGGTCGCCAACTACGACAACGTCTCGACGGTCGCTGGCGGCGAGAACATCCTGAAGTCCGCCCTCGCGGCATTCGGTCGAGTCGACATCCTGGTCAACAACGCGGGCATCCTGCGCGACAAGAGCTTCGCGAATACGACCGAGGATCTCTGGGATCCGGTGATCGCAGTCCATCTCAAGGGCACCTACTGCGTCACGCGGCCGATCTTTCTCCACATGAAGGAGCGCGGCCAGGGCGGTGTCATCGTCAACACGTCGTCGACGAGCGGACTCAACGGGAACTTCGGCCAGTGCAACTACGGCGCGGCCAAGGCGGGCATCTTCGGCTTCACCCGCTGCCTTGCCCTCGAAGGCCAGCGCTACCAGATCCGTTGCCACATCCTGGCCCCCGTCGCCCACACGCGCCTCACGGAGGATCTGCCGGGCTTCAGCAATGAGGACATGGCTGCGAAATTCGACCCGAAGCTGGTTTCGCCGCTCATCGTGTATCTCTCGAGCGATCTCGCGAAGGATCTGACGGGCAAGGTGTTCCTCGCCGGCGGTGGACAGATCGCCGAGATGCGAATGGTGACGGCGCCCGGCATCAAGAAGGAGACCGACGGCGGCCTCTGGACCGCGGCGGAGATCGCCGCGAAGATGACGGCGGGGGAGATCCTGCTGCCGGATTAGTCGCGCGCGTTGCTTCGTGCTGCGGTCGCCGGTACCTTCGCGCTCCATGCCGAGTGGTGAGTCCGGTGGTCAGCCCGGTAGTGAGTCCAGTGGTGAGCCGAGCGGTGAGCCCGAGGTCGATTTCGACGTCGTGTCCGGCGATCGAGACGCTCCGCTCGACCGCCATGCGCTCCGCTCGGCGATGGCGCGCCGTTTCAACTTCGCGTTTCGCTGGTTCGAAAAGCGCTTTTTCGGCCACTTCTCTCTCGATCCCGACGTGGTTGCGCGACTGAAGGTCCTGGAGGCCCGGGGCAGCGTCATCTACGTGATGCGCTATTCGAGCCGCCTCGACTACTTCCTCTTCAACGTCCTCTTCCTCCGCCACAGGCTTCGGCTGTCGGCCTTCGCCAACGCGATCAGCTTCTACTACTACCGTCCGATTCTCGAGCTGATCTCGATCGGACTCAGGCTTCCCCGCGGCAAGCCGCGCGAGGTCGAGCACAGCGAGGACTGCGTCTCGATCCGGAACACGGTCGGGAGTCGCCGCAGCGCCTTCCTCTTCCTGCGGACCCAGCTGATCAAGACCTTCCTGCGCGGCCGCAAGACCGAAAAGCGCCGTGACGAGCTCGATCTGATCGGTGAGGTCGTCGGGGCGGTTGCGAGGGAGGGCGGGGAGCACGAGGTCTTCCTCGTCCCGCTCGCGATCTTCTGGACCAAGGGACCGCGGGCCGAAAACCGCTTCCTGAACGTCGACTACGGCTCGCTCACGCGCCCTTCGGATTTCGCCAAGGTCGCGCGTTTCGTCGTGACCTATCGCAGCCTCTCGGTGAAGGTTGGTGCCGCCATCGACGTTGCGGCCTTCGTGAAGAGCGACGGCGAGGCGGACGTCGCCCGCGCCGCCCGCAAGATCCGGCGCGCGATCCTGATCCATCTCTACCGCGAGGAGAAGGTCGTCGAGGGACCGGCGCTGCGGCCGCGCTGGCGCGTGCTGCGCGAAGTGCTCTCGGATCCGGGACTGCGGGCGGCGATGCAGTTGCGGGCGTCCGGGGGTGAAAGCTCGCCCGAGAAGGTCGAGCGGGAGGTCGAAGCGATCTTCCGCGAGATCTCCGCCAACATGAGCTCCACCTGGCTTGCCTTCGGCGCCGCGGTGGTCGGCGGGATCTTGCGGCGACTCTTCGCCTCGGTCGACACCCACCGCCTCGCGGAGATCACCGAAGACGCGAAGCAGAACCCGATCGTGCTGGTCCCGAGCCATCGCTCGTATTTCGATTTCCTGATCCTCTCCTATCTCTTCTACCAGAACTACCTCGTCCCGCCTCACATCGCGGCCCGCGAGAACATGGCCTTCGGCCCCTTCGGATTCCTGTTTCGACACATGGGTGCCTTCTTCCTGCGTCGCTCCTTCGACGACCCGCTCTACAAGGAGGTCTTCCGCGCCTACGTCACCTATCTCGTGCGCGAGGGTCTGACCCAGGAATTCTTCATCGAGGGCGGGCGTTCGCGCAGTGGCAAGATCCTCGCGCCGCGCCTCGGGATGCTCGCCTGGGACGTCGACGCCTTTCTCGAGAGTCGACGGCGCGATCTCTTCTTCGTGCCGATCGCGATCAACTACGAACGCCTGGTCGAGGAATCGGGGATGGTCGGCGAGCTCGGTGGAGGAAAGAAAACCGAGGAGAGCGTGATCGGACTGTTGCGAGCGCACAAATATCTCCAGCGCCGATTTGGATCCGTCCACGTGAGCTTCGGCGAGCCGATCTCCCTGGCAGGAGCCCTCGGGCGCAGTCGCCCGGCCTTCGAGGCCCTCGTGCGCGGCCAAGTCGAGGAGCCGGAGGTGCGCGCGGAGCTCGAGGCGCGCAAGCGCGAGTTCGTGAGCGCGCTCGCCCATTCGCTCGTCGAGCGGATCGGTCTCGCGATGGTGGCGAACGCGACTTCGGTGGCGGCGCTTGTGCTGCTCGGCGGGAATCGAACGGGGATGTTGCGGGACGAGCTCGTCGCCGGTGTGCGGGAGTCGGTCGAGCTGTTGCGGCTCGAGGGCGTGCGGCTCACGCAGGCCTTCGAGCACGATCTGCCCGAGCTGCGCGAGTCGATCGCGTTCCTCGAGCGCAGCGAGCTCCTCCGCTCGCGCCTCGACCACCGCGGGGAGATCGTCTTCTTCGAGGAGGAGAGCCGCCATGCCCTCGACATCTACCGCAACGGGGTCGCGCATTTCTTCGTGATTCCGAGCATCCTCGCGCGAGCGGTCCTGCTGGGCCTCGATGGCTCGCGCGTCGCCGAGACCCTCGAGCTCTGGGTCGATCTCTTCTACCGCGAGTACTTCGGATCGCGGGAGCTCGTGATCACCCGGGGCGAAGCGGTGCTCGAGCATTTCGAGAGTGCGGGCTTCGTCGAACGCCAGGACGGCGTCTGGCGGGCGACGCGGCGTGGGCGACGACCGCTTTCGACCTGGGCGGAGCAGACGCGTGGCGTGGTCGAGGCGTACGAGACGCTCGTGCGGGTGCTGCTCGCGTGGATGCAGACCGCACCGAGCGGTGTGCTCCGGAGCGGACTTCTGCGCGAATCCCGGCTCGCGTTCGACAACGCGCGGCTGCTCGGCCGCGTACGAAGGCTCGAGGTCCAGGGCGACGCGACATTCGACAACGCGCTTGCCTGGCTCGTCGGCCGCGGAATCCTGGTGGCAGAATCGTTCAAGACCGGGCGTCGCGGTGCCCAGGACACTCGCTATGCCCGTGGGGAGAAGTGGCACGAGCTCGAGTCGATCGCCGCGATTCTGGCGGCCGCGCTACGAGATGGGTAGCTTCGGCGCCCCTGCCAGACGGACCCTTCCGGACGAATGCGCTCACGCCGTCCGCGTCGCCGGCCTCACTCGAATGAATGAACGAATCAATCAATGCATGTCGCCCGAAGGAATGACGCGATGAGCTCCGACAATCTCGATCCGCTCTCGCTCGTCGATTTCGAGAAAGGCGGCGGTCTCGTGACGGCGATCGCCCAGGACGACGCGACGGGCGAAGTCCTGATGGTCGCCTACATGAATGCCGAGTCGCTTCGTAGAACTCTCGAGCAGCGCGAGGTCGTCTACTGGAGCCGCAGCCGAGCGAAGCTCTGGCACAAGGGCGAGGAGAGTGGAAACGTCCAGAAGCTTAAGGGGCTCTACGTCGACTGCGACGGCGACGCGCTGGTGCTGCGCGTCGAGCAGGTGGGCGGGGCCGCCTGTCACACGGGCAAACGCAACTGCTTCTTCCGCCGCATCGACGGAGGCCGCGTCGAGGACGTCGGCGTCCAGGTCTTCGATCCCGCAGAGGTCTACAAGAAGTGAGCGACGCTCGAAACTGTCTTCGCCTGGGATTGCCGAAGGGAAGTCTCCAGGAGACCACGCTCTCGCTCTTCGCCAAGGCGGGCTATGCGATCCGCGTCGCGGGACGCTCCTACTATCCGTCGATCGACGATCCCGAGATCGAGTGCATCCTGATCCGGCCCCAGGAAATGGCGCGTTACGTCGGGCAGGGTGTGCTCGACTGCGGGATCACCGGCCTCGACTGGGCAATCGAGACCGGTGCCGACTATGTCGAGCTCGCCGACCTGCGCGCGCCGTGGCCGAATTATGGCCCGGTCCGCTGGGTGCTCGCGGTGAAGGACGATTCCCCGTTCCGGTCCCCGAAAGATCTCGCAGGCAAGCGCATCGCGACCGAGGTCATCGGCATGACCCAGCGCTATTTCGAGCGCCACGGGGTGTCTGTGCAGCTGGAGTTCTCGTGGGGCGCGACGGAGGTCAAGCCGCCGGTGCTCGCCGACGCGATCGTCGACGTGACGGAGACGGGCTCGAGCCTGCGCGCCAATCAGCTGCGCGTCCTCGACGTCCTGCAGGAGAGCACGCCGCGCCTGATCGCCCACCGCCCCTCGCTCGCCGATCCCTGGAAGCGCGGAAAGCTCGAACGCCTGAAGATGCTGCTCGGCGGCGCGATCGCCGCCGCGACCCGGGTCGGGCTCTCGATGAACGTGCGCAAGGAGCAGATGAAGGACGTGATCGCACTGCTGCCGGATGCAGGGACGCCCACGATCTCGCCGCTGGCCGATGAGAGCTGGGTCGACATCATGGTCGTCGTCCAGGAATCCTTCGTGCGCGACCTGCTGCCCCGGCTCCACGAAGCTGGTGCCCGCGGTATCATCGAGATGCCGCTCAACAAGATCATCGACTAGCATGTCGAGCCCCGTGCGCCGAGAGCGGACACCCGTCTGGGAGCGCGGCCGGGCGGGGCGTCTGCTCGTCGGCCTGCTCGATCATGCGCGCACCGTCTGGTGGGGCCTCGTTTCCCCGCGCATGAACGAATCGCTTCCCCTGGTGATCGTGCAGGCGGCGATCCTGCGCCCCGCGGCGGCGACGGGCTCCGCGGCGGGCGAAGAGGTGCTGCTCTCGGTCCGGCGAGAGCTCTTCGGCTGGGAGCTGCCGGGCGGGACACCGCTTCCCGGCGAGTCCCTCGAGTCCGCCCTCGCGCGCGAGGTGCGGGAGGAAACCGGGCTCGCGGTCGAGATCGAGGCGGAGGTCGGTCGCTGGCTGCGTCACGGCTTCCGGCCGCACACAGCGATCGTGTACCGCTGCCGCGTGATCGGTGGGCGCGAGCTGCCCTCCGACGAGACGCCGAAGCTCGGCTGGTTTCCCGCCGCCGAGCCCCCCGCGAGCCTCTTCCCCTGGTTCCGCGAGCCGCTAATCCAGGCGCTCCGGCGCGGGGCTGTGCCCGTCTCGGTCGAGGAGTGGCAGGGCGTCGCGGCTGTGTGGAGTGGACTCCGGATCGACCTGGCGCTGCGCTGGCGCGGCCTCGACTGAGCTCCGGGTCGCTCCCAGGCGCTTGCTCCTCGCCGCGTGCGCAGGCGGTGGGCATAACACGTGCCGGAGAGACGCCGACCGAGCGTCTCCGTGCCGAGTGAAAACCTTGGAAGAGCGCAGCTCTCGAGCGATGTCTGCGCATTCGCTGCCGCACAAATTCACACGCCGCGCGCGTCGCGAACCCGCTCGCCTCTTGCACCTACCAGCGCCAGGACCCCCGTCGCAGCAGCCCCGCCGGCCTTGCGGCGTCGGGGCTCTCGCGATCGCGACCCGCCGCTCGGGTCGTCTGGAGCCCGAAGATGATGGACGCGCGCGCTCGTTTCCCCAGGTCGCTGGGACCCATTGCGGGTCTCGTCGGCCGGTCATTCTTCACGGGCTTCGTTCTTGCCCTGTCGCTCGCGCTGCTCGCGTGTCAGTCGGAGAACGACCTGTCTCCGAACGCGGACGCGAACGGATCCCCGAGCGCGAGCTTCACCGAGGACCGCACGACCGGCGCCCCCGGCGTCGAAGTGCAGTTCACCGATACGTCGCGGGGTGAGATCGACGACTACGCCTGGAATTTCGGCGCCGCCGGCACCCGCACGGAACGCAATCCCCGGGTTCGCTTCGACGATCCCGGCGTCTACACGGTCGTGCTCACGGTCTCGGG
>JANNQH010000089.1:0-2203 GCA_031400655.1 Deltaproteobacteria bacterium
GGCCAGCCCGAGCCGAGGACGGGCTTTGCGCGCGACGCATCGGACGATCCAGCCCGCTTTCCGGCGGCCTTCGCGGGCTGGCTCGATGGACCCGGCGTGATCGTCGGCGGCTGCTGTGGAACGACGCCCGCCCACATCGCAGCCCTCACCGCCCACCTCCGTCGCGGGGCCATCGAGCGACGCCCTTGATCCCGGCCGATGGCGCTCGCGCGAGGCGGGGGCCACGCCGGAACGCAGGTCGAATCGCGGCGCGCTGAACGACAAATTGGGTCACTGCGCCCCCACACCTGCCCGGCGGCTTCCGCAGGTCTGCGCCGGCCCTTCCTGGGGGAGAACGAAGTCCTACCCCGGAAGTCCCCTTAGCGACTCAGGGGCGTTTCACCACGACATGGCACGGCGATTGCTCTACCTCTCTGCGTTGATCGTGGGGCGTCTTCGAGGAGCGGGCCCCCACATTTTCGCGCCCGGGCTGGCTACCCCTCCCTTCGCACAACTCGTGCGAGGAGCCAGCTCGGGCGCTTTTTTTTCAGGTGCCCGGTCGCACGCGCTTCCCGTCCGCTCCCGGACCGAGCACGCGGCGCGCAGCGCCCGCCAGGTAGACCGATCCGACCACGCATAGCCTGCGCCCTGCCGACAGTGCGTCGCGCGCCTGCCTCGCCGCTTCGCCGGGCTCGGCGACGATCTCGACGCGCAGCTCGGGGCGGTGGACGCGCACAAGCTCCGCCAGCCGGGCAGGATCGAGCGAGCGCGCAGCGTCGGCACGCGTGAGCCAGACGCGCCTTGCGCCGGGCAGCAGCGCCGCGAGAACCGCCTCGACGTTCTTGTCGCTCGAGATCGAGAACAACAGGTCGTAGCCGGCGGGCGCGAGCACCTTCAGGAAGTCGGCCACGACCTGCGCCGACTTCTCCGTGTGGGCCGCGTCGATCAGGACGGCGGGATCGTTTGGCAGGATCTCGATGCGCCCGGGCAGGGCCGCGTGGGCCAGGCCCTTGATCGCGGCCTCCCGCACCGCCGCTTCCGAGTGGGCGCCGAGCGCCTTCACGCACTCGATCGCAAGCGCCGCATTGGAGACGGCCGCCGAGCCGGGCGATGCAATCTCCGCACGGATCGGGTCCCAGCCCTTCGACTCGAAGCGAATGCGCTGGAAGGGCGTGGCCGAACCGGCTCGCACTTCCCAGGCGCGCTCGAGCTGGACGTCGAAGTGCTCGCCCCGGGCCCGGACCGGCGCAGCGACCTGCAGCGCGCGGCTTCGAATCACCCGGGCGGCCTCGGGACCGAGTGCCCCGAGCACGGCCGGGACGCCGGGCTTCAAGATGCCCGCCTTCTCCCCGGCGATCGCCGCCTCGGTCGCGCCCAGCTTGTCGGTGTGCTCGAGCTCGATGCTGGTGATGCAGGTGACCGCCGGGCGCACCACGTTCGTCGAGTCGAGGCGTCCTCCGAGACCGACCTCGATCACGGCGCGCTCGACAGCGGCCTCCGCGAATAACGTGAACGCGATCGCCGTCGTCGCGTCGAAGAAGCTCGGCCGCGTCTCGGGCGGCCCAGCGCGCAACGCGTCGACCGCGGGCCGCACCCGCTCGACCGCGGCGACGAGCTGTGCGGCGTCGACCTCGCGCCCGCCGATGCGAAAGCGCTCGATCCAGCTCTCGAGGTGGGGCGACGTGAAGGTCCCGACGCGCTCGCCGAGGGCGCCGAGAATCGCTTCGGTGAATAGACAGGTGGAGCCCTTGCCCTTCGAGCCCGCCACGTGGACGACCGACAGGCGGTCGTGGGGGCGCCCGATCGCATCGAGCAGGGCCTCGATCGGACGCAGGTCGAGACGCGTGTAGACGTAGTCGCCGCTGCGTTCGCGGTTGACGAGACCGTCGAGGTAGCTCGCTGCCTCGGCGAGGGTCGTGAGAGGCTCGGGGTCGGATCTCCGCATCGAAATCCTCGCGACTTCCGAGGCCAAAGAGAGGGCGAGAGGGATGAGAAAAGCGAGAAGGCGGCCAATCACTTGACCGCCTTCTCGACCGGACGCCGCGCGGGCGATCTACTGGAGCATGTACTTCTGGCGCTCGCGATAGGCCTTCAGCGCCGGGCTCGTCGATTCCATCGACGGGTAGAAGTACTTGACGGCGTGACCACACTCCTGGCACACGCGGTAACAGAACATGAAGCCCTCGACCTCGCGCACCGAGCCCACGTTGATGCGGCTCTCGTC
>JANNQH010000090.1:0-2960 GCA_031400655.1 Deltaproteobacteria bacterium
GAGAATGCGCCGCTCACCTTGCGGGCCGCCAAGCAGGCGTTCCTCGACCGGGGCCGCCCCGAGAGCGAACGAGATCCCGAGCGTGTCCAGGCGGCCATTCGCGCCTGCTTCGAGAGCGAGGATTACGCTGAGGGCGTCCGCGCCTTCCTCGAGAAGCGCCGGCCCTCGTTCCAGGGCCGTTAGGCAAAACCCGCCCTCCTGCACTCGACCCGCACGCCGCCTGCCGTTCCCCACGCAGATCGATCGCGGGCTGGGCCCGCGACCCGCGCGGCAGCCCCGGATCCCGTCGCTGCACCTCAAGGCCCCAGCCAGCCGGGCCGATTCGGCTCTACTGATGAGGCAATTCGCCGCGTTTTACCGGACGGGCAGCGCCCTACTGCCGACCCTCGCCGTCTTCGTACTGGCGCTGGGCACACATTCGCTCGGCCTCGCCGATCGCCTCGATCACCGCCTGCACGACGGCCTGCTCCGCCTCGTCCCTCGACAAACACCCGTGCCGCCCGCGAACCTCCCCGACGCCGTCGTCGTGACGATCGATCCGCGCAGCCTGCGCGCCCTCGACGACTGGCCCTGGCCGCGTCGGATCTACGCGACGGCGATCGAGCGTCTCGAAGCGGCGGGGGCCCGCGCGATCGCCTTCGACATCGATTTCTCGGTGCCCTCGAATTCCAAAGACGACGCGCTGTTCGCAGCGGGCATGGCGGCGAATGGGCACGTCGCCCTTGCGACGTTCTCCCAGACCGAGACGATGCCGGGCGGCATGACGCTCGAGATCGTGAACCGCCCGATCGAGGCGCTCGCGGGGTCGGCAGCCGCGCTCGGAAGTGTGCTGGTTCCGATCGAGTCGGACGGCGTCGTTCGCCATGTGCCCCGGACGAACGTGATCGGCGGGACGCGGATTCCCTCCCTCGCCCGGGCGGCCCTTCGCCTCGCGGCCCCCGCATCCCTGCACGGCGCGATCGATACGGCCGGCGAGTCGAGCGGCGGGACCCACGTCGACTTCCGGCGCGCCCATCCTCCGATCGCGACCCTCGCCTTCGTCGATCTCGTCGAAGGCCGTTTCGATGCGAGCCTCATCGCCGGATGCGCCGTCTTCATCGGGGCGACCGCCGCCGAGTTCCAGGATCTCTGGGCGACGCCGATCGATCCCGCGCTCCCCGGCGTGATGATCCAGGCGATCGGCTATCGCACCGCCGCCGCCGAAGTCGTGCACGAAGCCGTCCTGCGCCCGGCGCCGTTCGCCGCGGTCGCCTTCTCGCTATTTACCCTCACGGCGATCCTGCATCCCCGCCGCCGGCGCTCTCACGCAGGACGGGCGCTGCTCTTCTCGAGCGCGGCCCTCGCCGTCCTCGGCCTGGGCTGGCTCTCGCTCTGGCAGTCGGGGCTCGCCTGGCCCGCGACCGTCGCGCTCGCCGTCGTCGCGGTTCAGTACGCCCTCGGCATCGAAGGGCTCGAGCGCCAGGTGCGAAAGCTCGCCGACGCGCATGCGTCGTCTCTCGATGCGCTGGCGCGCGTCGGAGATTTGACGACCGACGTGACGGCAGTGGGCGATGCGGCGAGCCGCCCCGAGGCGGGGCTCGAGATCGCGCTGCGACTCCTGGGCGACGTCGTCACGGCGCGCGGTGTGATCCTGATTCGCGTCGATGCGCACGGTCGTCCCCGCGACGAGCGGCTCGAGTGGCGTCCCGAGCACGGCGACGGCTCGCCGCTGCGCATCGACCGAGCGGCCGTCGAGCGCGCCCTGCGCGAGCGGTGCGCCATCGAAACGGACGATCTCGAGCTCGCCGACGCCCGCGTCGTCTACTCGCCACTCGCGGCAGGGAGCGAGGTGTTCGGCGTGCTGGTCGTCTTCTGCGAGGCCGAGCATCCGCTCGAGTCACTCCAGAGACGCACGATTGCCACCGTAGGCGCCCAGCTCGCGCTGACCGCGCAGAACCTGCAGCTGATCGAGCGCCTGCGCGAGACCTTCGAGTCCTCGATCGCCGCCGTCGCGAGCGCCGTCGAAGCCCGCGACGGCTACACCGATCAGCACTGCCGTCGGCTCGCCGCCTTCTCGTCCTTGATGGGCACCCGCCTCGGCATGCCCGCCAGCGAGATCCGCGCAATGGAGCTCGGCGCCCTGCTCCACGACGTCGGCAAGATCGGGATCCGCGACGCGATCCTCAACAAGCCCGATCGCTTGACGCCCCCCGAACGCCACGAGATGCAGCGCCACCCCGAGATCGGGGCCGGCATCGTGGCCCCGGTCGTGGGCCTCGAGCCGACGACGCTCCACTGCATCCTCCACCACCACGAGTGTTGGGATGGCTCCGGCTATCCGCAGGGACTCGCCGCGAACGAGATTCCCCTCGCCGCCCGCATCGTCTCGATCGTCGATGTGTGGGACGCCCTCTCGACGAGCCGGCCCTACAAGCCCGCGTTCGAGCAGCCCGTGGTGCGGGATCTGCTTCGCAAGGGCGCGGGGACGCAATTCGATCCGCAGCTCGTCGACCTTTTCTTCGAGATCCTCGACGAGCAGGGCGACGAGATGCTCGCCCTCGTCGCGCGCTCGAGCGCGGCGGAGGTCACGCGATGAAGAGTCCGCGCCGCATCGCCGCCGCCGGCCTCGCCGCGTGCTTCGCCGCGGCCTCGGGCGGTCTCTGTCATTCCGCCGAGAACGCAGCGGCGGCGCCCGCCCTCGCCCGCATCGAGGCGGCGGCAACCGCCCATCCCGACGACCCGGACCTGGCGTGGGCACTCGCTCGTCAGCTCGCGCGCGAAGGCCGCGGACAGGACGCCGTCGATTCGACGCACCGCTTCCTCGCGCGCTGGCCCGATCGCCGCGCCGAGGCCCGCGTCGAGATCGCCCGCAGCCTGCTCGAGAGCGGCGCTGCCGCCGCGGCACAGGCGCTGCTCGACGAAGAAGTCCGACACGCACCGGCGTCGGGCATGGCGCATTTCTATCGCGGCCTGGCGATGCG
>JANNQH010000091.1:0-3837 GCA_031400655.1 Deltaproteobacteria bacterium
GCGGGCGCCGAGGTCATCAAGCTCGAGCCGCCGTCCGGGGATCCGCTGCGACGCTGGTCGGCGACGGGGCGACCGATCCCAGAGGACGGCTGCGGTCTGCTCTTCTCGTTCCTGAACGGCGGGAAGCGGAGCGTCGTCGCCGATCTCTCGAGCGACTCCGGTCGCGACCAGCTCCGCGAGCTGCTGACCGGGGCCGAGCTCCTGGTCGAAGACTTCGGGCCCGAGACGATCGAATCGATGGGCTTCGCGCTCGCCGAGATCCAGGCGATCCAGCCCCGGCTATCGATGCTGTCCCTCTCCCGCTTCGGCCGCGGCGGACCGTGGAGCCAGCGCGTTGCGAACGAGTTCACGCTCCAGGCCCAGGTCGGCTCGACGGACGCCCGCGGCATCCCGGGCGAGGAGCCGGTCACGGCCGGCGGCCGCTTCGGCGAATACGTGCTTGCTTCGTTTGCGGCGGTGGGCGGTCTCGGAGCGGTGTTTCAGGCGCGGGCTTCGGGGCGGGGGGTCCATGTCGACGCCTCGCAGTACGAAGCGATGATGCTGTCGTTCCAGACCTTCCGGCAGATCTTCGCAGCCTTCGATCCCGGGCGCGAGATCGGCCGCAGCTTCGAAATCCCGTCGATCGAGCCGGCGAAGGACGGCTGGGTCGGCTTCTGCACCATCACGAGCCAGCAGTACAGCGATTTCTGCAGCCTGATCGGGGCGCCGGAGCTCGCGGCCCCCGAATTCATGTTCGCCGAGGCGCGCATGGCGGCGCGCGATGCCATCTGGGCAAAGATCCGCGCCTATACTTCGAATAACACCGTGGCCGACGTCCTCGAGCTCGCGAGCGCGATGCGGATTCCGGTGAGCCCGGTCGGCAACGGGGCGACGGTTCTCGCGGTGGATCACTTCGAGGAGCGCGGCGTCTACGTCGATGGTCCGCACGGCTTCAAGCAGCCGCGGGTGCCGTACATGCTCTCCGAGATCCCGCCGCGTCCCTTCGAGCGGGCGCCGCGCCTCGGCGAGCACACGGAGGAGCTCCGTGGGAAACGCCATTCGCTGCCGAGGCGCAAGCGCGACAAGCGCAGACGTCCCCTCGAAGGGGTCAAGGTCGCGGATTTCTCGGCCTTCTGGGCCGGGCCGGTCGCGACGAGCGTGCTCGGCGCGCTCGGCGCCGACGTCGTCAAGATCGAATCGATCCAGCGCCCGGACGGCATGCGGTTCGCCGGCGGCATTCGGCGGCCGGAGGTCTGGGAGTTCTCGGCGGTGACCCATGCGGTGATCGTCGGCAAGCGCGACGTGACCCTCGACGTCACGCAGCCCGAAGGGTTGGCCCTCGCGAAGCGGATGATCGAATGGGCCGATCTCGTCGTCGAGAACTACGCCCCCCGCGTGATGGAGAACTTCGGTCTTGGCTGGGACGAGATCCACCGCTTGAACCCCCGCGCCGTGATGTGTCGCATGCCGGCTTTCGGCTTGTCGGGACCGTGGCGCGAGCGCACGGGCTTCGCGATGACGATCGAGCAGGCGTCGGGCATGGCCTGGATCACCGGTCATCCGAGTGACCCCCCGATGGTGCCCCGCGGCATCTGTGATCCGTTAGGCGGAATGCACGCGGCCTTCGCGATGATGCTCGCCCTCGATCATGCAGCGCGGACTGGCGAGGGGCAGCTCGTCGAGGTGCCGTTGATCGAGCCGGCGCTGAACGCAGCGGCCGAGCCGGCGATCGAGTGGTCGGCCCACGGCGTGCTGCTCGAGCGACAGGGCAATCGTTCGCCGCACGCCGCGCCGCAAGGCGTGTACCGCGCGCGCGAGCAGGATCAATGGGTCGCGCTGTCGATCGAGACTGACGCCGAGTGGGCCCGGCTTCGCACCGGACTGGGCGACCCCGAGTGGGCTCGCGATGGGCGTTATGCGACGGCCGAGGGCCGCCATGCGAACCACGATGCCCTCGATGTCCAGCTGCGCGCCTACTTCGCCGCTCAGCCCAGAGACCTCGCAGCGGAGACCCTGATCGCGGCCGGCGTGCCGGCGGCGGCGCTCTGCAACGCGTCGCGCGTTCATCTCACGCCGCATCATCAGGTGCGGCCCTTTCATCAATGGATGCGCCATCCCATTGCCGGCTGGACGCCGTATCTGAGCTTCCCCTTCACATGGAACGGAGAGTTCCTGCCCTTCGGCCGGCCAGCGCCGACGTTGGGCCAGCACAACCGCGAGGTGCTCTCGGGCATCCTCGGGCTGGGCGACGCGGAGATCGAGCAGTTGGCGGAGAAGAAGATCATCGGGTCGCGGCCGGCGTGGCTCTGAGCTTCGATCGGCGTCGTCACGAATCACGGAGCCCCATTTGAAGTTCTCCCTCTCCCTGCCCACGATCCGCCACCCCGAGCTCGCCGATCCCTTCCAGGAGACCTTCGAGCTCGCGCGGATTGCCGAGGAGGAGGGTTTCGAGACCGCGACGATCGGCCATCACCACTTCATGCCCGGTAACCAGAGCGATCCGCTGACCTTCATGGCCGCCGTCGCGGCGCGGACGACGACCCTGCGCGTCGGAACCGGGATCTTTCTCCTGCCCGCCCACAACCCCATTCGCGTGGCCGAGCAGGTGGCGACGATCGACCAGATCTCGGGCGGCCGGATCTCGCTCGGGGTGGGCACGGGTTGGTGGCCCCTCGAATACCAGGTGCAGGGCTCCGACTACCGCGAGCGCGGCGCGCGAATGGAGGAGGCGCTCCAGATCCTGCGTCACGCGTGGACGAAGACGGACGAGCCCTTCGAGGGCCGTTTCTGGAGCTTCCCCGCGCTCACGGTCCATCCGCGGCCGGTGCAGACGCCGCATCCGCCGCTGTGGGTGGCGGGGGTCGTCGACGCGGCGGTCGAGCGGGCGGCGCGGCTCGGGGATGCCTGGCTGTGTGGCCCGGTCCAGTCGCTCGCCCGCGTCAAGCGATGCCTGTCCACCTACCACGCGGCCTGTGCCCGCGTCGGGCGAAATCCGGACTGGATCCTGCGGCGCTATGCCTGGATCGGGAGCGACAGGAAGAAGGTGAATGAAGAGATCCTACCGCGTTATGTCGACGGGCTGATGGTGCACTGGCGCGAGTCGGTGGAAGACGAGATCGAGAAGGCGCTCTTCGCCCGGATCGATGCGGGCGAGAAGGTGACGCCGCAGGAGATCGCGGCGGATCGCCTGCTCTGGGGGACGCCCGACGACGTGATCGGCCAGCTCGAGCGCTACCGCAAGGAGACGGGCTGCGAGCACGTCCACGCGGCCTTCGGTGCAGGCATGCCTGCGCACGAGAGCGAGTACTCGACGCTCGGGGACTTCGCGGCGCAGGCGGAGATGATCCGGCTCTTCGGGCGCTACGTGATCCCGCATTTCCGTCGCTGATCCGTCGCTGAGAGGCGAGCGCTCGCCCGTTCTACAAGTTTCCGATCTCCGCCTCGAGCAGCTCCGCGAATCGCGCTCGCGCGGTCTCCCGCAGCGTCGGAATGTGGTAGCTCGGGAAGAGCTCGTCGCTCCCGCGGTAGTCGCGCAGGATCTGCTTCGCGAGCGTGATCTTGTGGACCTCCGTCGGGCCGTCGGCGATGCCGAGCGAGTAGGCGGCGATCAGCATGCCGACGAAGGGCATGTCGTTCGAGACGCCGAGCGCGCCGTGGATCTGCATCGCGCGCTGGGTCACGTCGTGGAGGACCCGTGGCGTCAGCACCTTGATGGCCGCGATGTCGCCGCGAACTTTCTTGTAGTCGTGGTAGCGATCGATCTTCCAGGCGGTCCGGAGCACGAGCAGCCGGAACTGCTCGAGGTCGATCCAGCTGTCGGCGATCTTCTCCTGCGTCATCTGGAACTCGGCCAGCAGC
>JANNQH010000092.1:0-1893 GCA_031400655.1 Deltaproteobacteria bacterium
GGAGAGCGGGAGATGGTGCGGATGGTCGGGGGTGCGGACGAGGCGCTCGAGATCCTGTTGGCCTGTCAAACGGAGCTGTGTGCGGAGCACGGGCGACCGCCGCTCCGTCCGCGCTGAAAGCTCGGCACTCGAGCCTCAATCGGGATACAGGAACGAAAGCTGCAATCGCATCTGCCAATTCGGGCCGATCTTCGGCGACTCGACGTGGTAGTACGACTCGACCGTCGTGCTCATCCTCTGGGCGCCGACGCGGAAGATCTTGCCGAGACCGCCGCCGACGGGCACGAGCCAGCGATCTTCGTCGTCGTTCGTCTCCCAGTTCGCAACGATGCTCGGGCTCGTCGTCAGGAACCAACCCAGAGGCAGGTTGTAGTTGACCAGCGGTCGCAGGAGCATCAGCTGGACATCCTGCCGATCGTTGTCGCCGGCGAAGGACCAGAGATTCTGGGCGATCACGCCGACGACCCACGGGCCCGTCGTGTAAACCCCCGCGACAGCCGGACCCGCGGAGAATCTCTCGGTCCCGAGCGACTCGTGCGTCGCGGTCGGCAGGAGCAGCCCCGGTCCCAGGCCCCAGACGAACTTGCCGCTCCGGGCGGGCGTGAGGAACGCGATCAGGGAGATGTCGCCCAGCCCGTCGTTCGTCTGCGGCCAGGGCTGGTGGACGAGGGGGATGATAAGGCGTGTGAGGAGCGTCCAATCCTCGCCCAGCTTGATCGGGATGAGGGGTTGGAAGCGGAAGAAGTTCTGGGCCTCGTCGTTCGGCCCGAAGCCGAGCTGGACGTTGTCTTCGAAGCGCATGACGTAGAAGCGCGTGATCGGGTTCTGGTCCTGTTGGGCCAGCTCCTCGGTCGTCGGTTCCTCGGCTTTTTCGACTTTGTCGGCGGTGTCGGCGGTGTCGGCGCTCGCGGCATTCGCGGCTTGCTCGGTCGTGGCTTCGGCGTGGACGAGCGCCGCGTCGAGAAGGACCCGGATCGCAAGACAAACGAGGGCGATGTGAAGTCGATTCACGATGGCTGACCCTACCCGAAGAAGTCGATTCGTCGACGGAGGCTAGTCTTTCCCGGTTCGATCGCGATAGCAAAGGCAGGAGATCGAACGTAGTTCGCGGGAAGGATCACGAGCGACAATGATAGGGTTCGGTCACGCCGACTCCATCGAGTCCGCGAAATCCCAGGAGCGCAGGCCATGCGGACTACATTGCATCTCGTCGGGATCCTGATCGCGTTCGTCGCTCTGGCATGTGCGCCGAGCGCGCCGGGCGGGATCCAATACGCGTCCGGTGAGGGCTCGGTCACGGTCGATGGCCTCCATCTTGTGCAGTGGGAGCCCTTTCGCACGACCTACGTGAAGCCGGGCGCGGATCTCCAGCGCTACACCAAGGTGGCGGTGCAGGAAGTGACCGTGTCGTACAAGACGCCGCCGCGCCCGGGCCGCTTCGAGCAGGACGCGATCGATCCGAACTACGCGCTGCCGGATTCGGCGATGGTCTCGCTCAAGAAGTATTTCCACGAGGCCTTCGTGAAGGCGCTCGGCGAGAGCAAGGACTTCACGGTCGTGGACGCCCCGGGACCGGACGTGCTGCTCCTGAGTGGGCATATCGTCAACCTGCAGATCAGTCTGCCGCCGGCGATGGACCAGGATCCCGACGAAACGATCGTCGCATCTTCGTCCGGCCAGATGACGCTGATCCTCGACGCCCGCGACTCGCAGAGCGGCGAGCCGCTCGTGCGGATCGGTCAGGTCAAGGCGATCGAGATGGCCGGCGGCGGCTTCTACGAGAGCGATCCCGTCAGCAATTCGAGCGCGGTGCGCGAGATGTTCCAGCAATGGGCTTCGGAGCTTCGTCGCGAGCTCGACCAGTTCCGCGCCCTGCCCGAGCTGCCTCCGCTG
>JANNQH010000093.1:0-1726 GCA_031400655.1 Deltaproteobacteria bacterium
ACCCGGGTGGTAGATCCAGAGATTCCTCTACTCCACGTTCCTCACGAACCGAGTGAGATCTTGAGACCCCGCCCCATCGTCGCCTGGCGAGCCAATGCCGATCTCCATCCGCCGTACCCGGTCGGAGCGGCGCGGTGGCGAGTCGTATCGCTCCTCATCCTGATCCTGCTCGGCGTGGCAGTAGCGCTTCCTGCGTTCGCCCAGACCCCCTCGGCCGGAACGCCTTCAGAGTCCGCCGAAGACGACGCCGAAGATGAGGGCACCACGACCCCAGACGAGACGGCGATCGGCGATTCCCCCGAGCTCCCGCCCGGCATCGAAGAGATGATCGTCGAAGCGACGATCATGGACGAGCTGCTCCAGGGTCTCGCATTGCGGGAGACCTCCGACCTGCAGCTGAATCTCATGTCCGCCGCCGACCTCTCGAAGTTCGCGGCCAGCGACGTCGCCGACGCGCTCAAGCGGGTTCCCGGCGTCACCGTCGTCGAGGGCCAGTTCGCGATCATCCGCGGTCTCGAGGATCGCTACAGCAGCACGATGTTCAACGGCGCGCCGATCCCGAGTCCCGATCCCGACCGTCAGTCGGTCCAGCTCGATCTATTCCCGTCGGACATCGTGTCGAATCTCGTCATCGCCAAGACCTTCGGCCCCGAATCCCCGAGCAATTCATCGGGCGGCTCGATCAACGTCATCACGACCGAATATCCAGAGACCCCGACGATCAAGTTCAGCTTGGGAGGCGGCATCGAAGAGGGCGCAGAGCGGCGCTTCCTGAAATACGAGGACGGCTCCACCGTCGGCAAGGAAGCTGATCCGACGGACGTCATCGAGAGCGATGTCGCCGGCATGGCGGGTGGACGGCTGACGCTGTTCGACCACGAGTTGCGCTTCAAGGGGGCCGTCGCTCACGAGGTCGACTATCGCAGCGAGGACGGCTTCCAGGAGGGCCGCCAGCCGCGACTTCCGACGGAGATATTCGAGTCCGGACAAACGGTCGTCACGACGCCCGGGGGTCTCGCCCTGGGAGAGCTCGCGCTCAGCGACGGACGCTTCGCTCAGATCCAGAGTACACGCAGCGAGCAGCTGACTGGCTTCGTAGCCGCCGGAGTCGACCTCGACGAAGAGGGTGCCCACCGTCTCGACGCGACCTATTTCCATACCGAGAAGCAGGATGAGACCGTCGAGCAGCGCGAGAACGGCTATTTCAAGGACCTCGACTATTCGAATCTGATCCTCGAGACCCAGAACGGCGGTCTCAACGATTTCGTCCTGGGCCAGGAGTTGGACAAGGTAGCAACCCTCGGCAGCAAGCTCGGCGCAGGTCCCATGCGCGAAGAGCTCTCGGAAGAGCCCAGCCGCGGGGCACTCTGGTTCAACAATTTCGGACTTTCGAACACCTTCGAGCGCCACCGCGATCTCGACGTCTACCAGCTGAACGGCGTCCATGAAATCGAATTCCTGGACGGACTCGACATCACGTGGGCAACGAACTACGCGACGACGAAGCAGGACGACAAGTCACTCGGAATGCGTTTCACCTACGAGCCCTGTGGATTTGCGGGCCTCTCGACATGTCCGAACCAGAGCCGAACCCTGAACCTCCACGGCTAGGGTGCGGGTGATGGTCCACCTTACGATCCGCGTCGAGGCCGAGGCTAAGCGCAAGCTCCAGGCCGAGGCCAAGCGTCGAGGGATCAGCACGTCTGATCTCGTCCGTGAGAGGATC
>JANNQH010000094.1:0-8490 GCA_031400655.1 Deltaproteobacteria bacterium
GCGCGAGCCTGGCGATCCGGCTGTTCGCGCGGATCTGGATCGTGTTCTGGCGAATCTGGATCGCGAGATACACGAGGCTCACGATGACGGCGCCGGTGCTCACGAGCTGCGCGATGTTGGCGAGGTCCTGGAGCGTCATGCTGCGACTCTACCGGGCGCCCTTGCGCGTCGCCCCCGCGCCGAGCGGGAGAGGCGCCGGTCCCTGGGGGCGTGGGTAGTTTAAAGCCCATTTCCCAACGGACCGCTCAGATTGACTCTCACCCTACGGCCCACCTGGAGTCACCCTACTGCCGAAGGCGGGCCATCGAGGGCCACGCGCGCACACCGGGGGGCGTCGGCGAGACTACGTAGATCAAGTTGCCGGGCGTCTCTCTTCGCATCTTCGAGCGTCATCGGGCCGTAGACCCCGATCCGATAGCGACGCTGCGCCCCCCGGAAGCGGTAGCGGAGGGCGAACACCTTCCGCCCGGTCGGAGCGACTCGGATCCCGAATCCGGGGAGCTCGTCGGCGGCGACGAAGTACTCCGCAGCCCGCAACTCGAGTGCATCGATCGTGCGCTTCGTGAATTTCAGCAACGAGTGACGCCTCCAACTTGGGCACATTCTGGGCACACGCTGCAGCGCGTGCGAATGAAACCCAATGTAAGCGACATCCCTGGAAAGTCCAGAATTCGGCCTTCTTTTTGATTTTTTAAGCAGTCTTATGCATTCGGAAGTAATGCAGCGTAGACGCCATTTGTGTTAGTTGTATGTCTGAAAATCGCGGTGTCGGCGGTTCGACCCCGCTCTGGGCCACCAAACTGCCAATACAAGTCGATTGTGGGAATGGCATCGACTGGGGACCACCAGTCCGCCTTCGGCGACGGGGTCATCGGAGGGTTCGACTCGCTGGACCCGCGACCGGTAGCCGCACGCTGAAGCGCGTCCCCTGACCGAGCTCGCTCCAGAGCTCGATTGTTCCACCGTGGGCCAGCACGATCTGTCGGCTGATGGAGAGGCCGAGTCCTGTGCCTTCCCCCACTGCCTTGGTGGTGAAGAATGGCTCGAAGAGCACGGCTCGGTGTTCCGGGGCGATGCCCGGACCGTCGTCGGCGACGTGGACGACGAGCCACTCACCCTCTCGTCGGAGTTGGATGCGGATCGTTCCTCCATCCGCTCCGAAAGCCTCCGCGGCATTCTGCAAGAGGTTCAGGAAGACTTGATTGAGCCCCCCAGCGTCGCCGACGATCGCCGGCGGATCGTCCTCGATGTCGAGCTCGATCCGCGCGCCGTGCTCTTCCGCGGCGTGCTTGAGAAGCTGGACAGTCGATCGCAACCCCATCGCGACGTCGACCCCCGTCGACAGGCCATCCGATCGACCGGGCGCGGCGAAATCCCGCAAATTACCCACCAGCAACGACGTGCGGCCGAGCCCTTCAGTGATGATGCCCGAGAGTTCGATCAGGGTGTCCGACAACTCCGCAATCTCGGCCCGCGCGGCGATCGGTGACTTCGCTTCGGAACGAACGGTCTTCTGCTCCACGACCGGCTGGCGATCGACGTCGGCGACAAGCGCGTCGACGATGCTCTTCAGCTCCTTGATCGTGGCCTCGATCGCGCGCGCGGCATTCAGTGCAAAGTTGACGGGATTGTTGACCTCGTGGGCGATCCCCGCGGCGAGCTCGCCCACCGCGGCGAGTCGCTCGGACTGCACGAGCTGAACCTCGGCCTGCTTGAGCCCACGAAGCGCCTGTTCGAGGGAGGCGTTGCGACCTGCGAGCTGCTTCTGCAGGCCGCCCACACGAACGAGCGAGCGGACCCGGGCGAGCAGCTCGCGTGGATGGAACGGTTTCGTCACGTAGTCATCGGCACCGAGTTCGAGGCCTTCGATCTTCATCTCGCGCTCGGCCTTCGAAGTGACGAGAACGATCGGAATCGCGCGTGTCGCTGGATCGCTCTTGATGACGCGGCACAGCTCGATGCCGGACATTTCGGGCATCATGACGTCCGACAGGATCAAGTCGGGCGCGGAGATCCTCAGGCTCTCCAATGCCTCCTGCCCATTTCGCGCGACTCGAACGCGGAACTCCTTTCCGATCAATAACGACAGCAGCGCCCTCATGTCGGGGTTGTCTTCGGCGATCAGAATCTCGGGCACGTCCGCTGAGTGACGTGAAGTGTCGTTGTACGAGTCGACGGCGTGGATGCGATCGGACCAGCGCTCGACGGTCCGCCGCATCTCGACCAGCAAATCACTCCCTTGCACGGTCCCCATCTGGAGATCGGATTCCATCGCGGCCATCGACTGCCTGATGCCCTGGGCACCACCACGGTCGTCCTCGAGCACCTCGTCCTCGACGTCGACATCCGGCAGGCCGATCGGAAGTGTGAAGCAAAGAGTGGTGCCCGTGCTCTCGCCTCGACTCTCCGCCCAGATGCGACCACCGTGGCGCTCGACCATTTCCTTGGCGAGCGACAGACCGATGCCCGTGCCCTCGTGCCGACGCGTCGCCGAGGCATCGACCTGGGCGAATCGGTCGAAGATCGCGTCGAGCTTCGCCACCGGAATTCCGATGCCCGTGTCGGCGACGGAAACTTCGACACCGTCGTCCGTCTCGCGTGCCCGGATCTCGATCCGCCCGCCCGTGTCGGTGAATTTCAGTGCATTTCCGACGAGGTTGACGAACACCTTGTCCAGAGCTTCGGCGTCGGCGTGGATCTCGGGAAGGGATTCGAAACCGGACGCTTCCAAGATCACGCCCTTGCGATCCGCGAGGGCACGCGCGCCGGTGACGAGCTCGTCCACGATCGGCGCCAATAGAAGCTTGCGGCGTGTGATCACGAACTGATCGCTCTCGACTTTCGAGAGGTCGAGTAGGTTGTTGATCATCTTGTGCAGACGCCGCCCGTTGGCTTGCATGGTGGCGAGCGCACGCTGCACCGCGGGAGGGAGCTCGCCGAACTCGCCGTCTCTCAACGCGTCCAGAGGTGCAAGGATCAACGTGAGCGGCGTACGGAGCTCATGATGGACGTTCGCGCTGAAGCGGGACTTGGCGCGATCGAGCTCCGTCAGCTCGTCCCGGGCCCGCTCGAGTTGCCGCTGCTGCTTGAAGTCGGCAAAGCGCATGCGATCCATGTGAAGACACGCCCAGCAGGCCTCTGCGCCCGCGGCGCCGAGAAAGAAGAGATTCCCGCTGAAGGTCAACCAGTCGACCGGGTCGCGCGTGTAGATCGGGAGTGCCGCGTATCCGCCGAACATCATGACGGCGATGAGCGCCGCTTGACGTGTATTCTGGGGAGTGAGGAAGCCCATCCCTACGACGAGCAAGATCAACCCGACGTAGTAGCCGCTGGCGACACCACCGGTCTCGTAGACCATGCTGAGGAACAACGCCGTCCCAAAGGCACACACTGCGACCGAGGACGGACCCGGCCAGCGCAGCGCCGTCGCGAACCAGACCACGGTGAGGGCCGTGTTCAGAGCGAGTCGGGCGGCGAGGAAAAAGTCGAAGTGCTCGGGGTAGAGTAGGTAGTCGGCGGGGATGAATACGAACGTCTGGAGCAGGATGAAGATCAGGACGGCATTGCGCAGCGCCGGACCGAGGACCTTGCCGGTTATGTGTGCCCTGTATTCGGCATAGCGCGTGCGTTCGTCGGCAAGCATGCCGAATCACTGATCGACCCCGAGCCCTGAAACTTGAGATTCGGCGCAAGGTTACGAAGCCCGTGGCACGCCAGCGGTCTCGTTTGTCGGGCCCCGTCCCCAGCGGGTGACCGCCGCGCCGAGAGCACCACGGCCTGCGCCGGCGACCCAAGGGCGCGCGAGACTCGGACCTCCTCGAATCCGGCCCCGACCACGAGGGCCGACAGCTCGTCCGGATCCATGAAGCGGAAGGCACCCGCATCCTCCAGTTCGAGGATGCGCGCCGCGTCGTTCAGGAAACTCCGCGCCACGGTCTCCAGATTGGCGGTATGCAATTCCGGCAGATCGCCGCCGGCGCTGCCGGCCTGCAACTCCGCAAAACTTTCGACGTAGAGCCGGCTGATGTCCGCATCCCGGCAGAGCGACGAGATCACTATCCGCCCGCCGGGTCTGAGGATCCGACGGATCTCCGCCAGAACGAGTTCGGGACACTCCAGATAGCTGAGCAGGAGCGAGGCAATCACACGATCGACGCATTGATCCGCGACGGGAATCCTCTGCTCGTGGCGAACCACGTCCAGATTGGATTCCAGCGGATGGAATCGGATTCGCCGAGCGCCGGGAACCGCTTCGAGACGCCGCCGGGTGCGGTCGAGGGCATCCCGTACGTAGTCGAGCGCGATGACCTCGACGCCGTCCGGCGTGCGGGCATCATGCGCAAGCGCGAGCGGGAAGGCGCCCGTCCCGGATCCGAGATCGACAATGCGATCCCCGGATCGGATGTCGAGGGCCGCGAGCTGCTGCGCCATCATCGTCTGGTAGGCCGATCCCCCGGTCAAGAGCTCGATGCCGACGGATCGATCTCGGCCCACCAGGTAATCGCGCCAGAATGCACGCAGGTCGGCCTCCACCTTGGGCAGGCGACGACTCTCCGCCACACGCAGGCTCCTGACCACGCGGGTGGGCGGTGACACGGGGACGAGATTGCGTTGCTGTGCCATCAGCGCGACCTCGTGGGCGATTAAACGGAAGGCCAAATCGGCCTGCTGGCTGTTCTTGATCTGGTGCCCCGTCGGGAGGACGATCAACCGACGACGGGCGGTGTTTCCGTGGGACAGAACTTCGCGGACGCGATCGAGATCCACCCATGCGTCGTAGCGCCCATGGAACCAGCTGATCGGCACTTCGATGGCTTCGAGATCGCGACGGGAATCCTCGATGAACGACATCTGATGGCGAACCGCATCGATCGCCATCCGATCGATGTCGACTCTCACACCCAGCAGTTCCTGGATTCCAAACGACAACCCACGCTCGTGACCGCCGACGTAATCAACGCCGCCGGAGATCGAGCGCGCCATCGACTGCAGGTCGGGTGATCCAACGACGCTGACCCATCCGTCGATGCTTCGGCCGCCGTCGCTCGCGACCGCCTTGCGGGCCTCGATGGCCGACGCACTGAAGCTGATGACGATCACGCGACTCGCGCCATGATCCGGGGATTCGCGAACGTGTCGTACGAGGGCCCGAATATCACGCACGCCTTGCGAAAATACATAGTGATGCGCCTCGCGACCCGGCGCGCGGCACTCAGGATCGGTGAACGATTCGCCGCGCTTACGGATTCCGTCGAACCGGATGACTTCGATGGGCAGTCGGTGGGCTCGAAAGGTGGAGACCAACGTGCGCGCCAGCGGGAGAAGGGCCTCCTTGGTCTGACCCCAGCCGTTGGTCACCAACACCGTGGTCGCACCAGCCGGATTGCCCCATCGATCGACGAGATACACCAGCTCTTCGGCTTCGCCGTCGTGCCCCGGCACGGAGAGCCGCATGACGTTCGGCTCGTCGAGAGAGGTCTCGGGCGGATTGGGCGGTACGGATTCCGCACCTGCCAGGTCCGCGGCTTCGAACGCGTCACGGTATTCGATCTCGATCCGTGACTTGAGCGTAGCGTCGACACGAGCCAGCCCGATTCGCGTCCAACCCGCTCGACCCTCGGCCGGGATGGCGCTTCGCACTACGAGATTCGCCTCGTGCCCGCGGTCGCGCCCGTCGAGGTAGCGCAGGGTGAGTCGCCCATGTTCCGGGACCGGCCTCTCTACGGACACGATCAAGGCGATTCCGGAGGGGGAGAGGTCTTGGATCTCGCCCTCGCATACGCCCTCTCCCAAACCGGTGAGCTCGACGCGCCGGGGATCACCTGCAACGGGGTCGGGGGCACGTCGCGATCGGTCACGTCGCTCTCGGTAGAAAATCGTGCGCGGCAGCTCGACGATCAGTCGATCGGGATCCGAGAGCGCGAGCCGACGGGTCACGAAGAAGTACGGTTGGTTCTGGTCCTTGAAACTCAGGAAGACCTGACCGTGGTTCGAGCGCTCGTCGAAGTTCACAGTGCGGAGCGCCAGCGAGTTCTCCGTCAGCAATTCGATGAACCCCGTTTCGAGATCGATTTCGGCGTTCAGGCCGCGGTGGAGCGGGGTGCCCTGGCGGGCCGCCCGTTCGAGCAGCTGCCGGATCAACTTCGGATCTTCGAGCGAAGCGGGGTGGAGTCCGCGAAGCGAGCGCTCCTCGATGGGGGTCGTTCGACTGAGCAAAAAGGTCTCCCTGAGCCATGGGACCGATCGTCCGCCGTGGCCACCTGCGCTTAGAGCCTTGTGATTTCAACACCTTGGGCGACAAGGTGCAAGAGTGGGCAGATCGCCGGAGCAGATCCGTGCGGGTGCCCAACGGCTCAGCTAATACCGGGCAACGCCCGATAGGGGCGAGCCCTCGATACTTGGAGTGGATATCCGGCGGGCCGACCTGAGACCCGCGGAAGGCGTAGCGAAGAACCAACGGCCGAAGGTTCGTGGGTGGGGGATGAAAGTGGTCCACGGCCGAGAATCTCGCTCGCGCATGTCCGACATGCTCATCAGGACAGGCGGACGACACCCCGGTCTCATACTGCTGTGCTGGGCTGTCGTCTGTGTTGCAACGATTCCGGGCGTGCTCCGTCTTCACGTCGACACCTCGACCGATAGTGTGCTCGATCGGGTCGACTCAGCCTGGCAGACCTACCAACAGAGCCAGGACCTCTTTGGCGGCGACGAGATCCTCGTCGTGGCCTTCACGGGAAGCATCCCGTTCGATCCGGATGTGCTCGCGAAGGTCGAGCAGCTGAGCGCCCTCGCTGGCGAACTCGATGGAGTGCGACGCGTAGACAGCCTCGCGACCGTCCCGGTCATTCGCGTCGATGCAGCGGGCGAGCTCGACCTGCGCGCATCGCTCGTCGACGCACCGTCTGACCCCGCCGCGCGATCGCTCCATGTGCGTGCGCGGTTGCGCGGCGACAGAATCGCACCGCAGAGTCTAGTTTCGGAGGACGGCCGCACGTTCGCCGTCAACCTCGTCCTCTACCGCGGCATCGAAGCGGACCACGCCCAGTTACTGACCGACCTGCACGCGATCGTCGACCCGATGGGCGGCGCAATCTCGGGCGTTCCCGTCTTTCGCGTGGCGGTGAACGAGAGCACGCGAGCCGAGATCCTCACCTTCGGGCCACTCACCGCGGGTCTGATCGCAGCCTTCTTGTGGGTCACCTTTCGTGATCCGTGGGTCGTGCTGATCGGGCTCGCCCCTGGCGTGATCGGGTCCTATCTGATGGTCGGCGCGATGGGATATCTCGGTGCTCCCCTCAGTATCACGACGATGATCTTGCCGTCGATCGTACTCGCCGTCGGCTGTACGTATGCGATGCATTTGCTTGCGGCCGCAAGTGGGGGCGCACGCGCCGGCGTTCCGATCGTCAGCTCGGAAGTCCTCGAGGAGGCGCTCGGTCACGTGGCGCTTCCGGTCGCGCTCTCCGGTCTCACTACGGTGGTGGGATTCGTCTCGATGACGGTTGTGCACATCGAGGCCGTCCGGAACACGGGTGGGTACGGTGCGCTCGGCGTGTTCATCGTGACCCTGGTGAGTCTGACGCTGCTGCCGGCCGCGCTGGCATGGCTTCCGCGACCGGCTCCGTCCCCTCATGGATTTCCCTGGGTGCGGACGAGGATCGCGCCGAGACTAATCGCCAACATCACGAAAAGGAGCGGCGCCATCATCATTGCGTGGACGGTGGCGACGCTACTCGTGGGGCTCGGGGCCCTCCGGGTCGAGGTCGAAACGGACGCCACGCGCTGGCTGCCTCTGGGAAATCCCGTGCGCGACAGCTACGAGTCCATCCGCGCTTCGCTTTCGGGTATCAGCCCGATGAACGTCGTGGTCCGAGTACCGGAAGGCCAGAGCGTTCTCGACCCGGCAGTACTCGAGTCGATCGACGGCTTGTCGACCCATCTCGCGAGACTCGACGAGGTCGGAAAGACACTGAGCATCGCGGACCCCCTTCGACAGATCCACGGCGAGATGCGTGGCGATCCGACCCAGCCGCTGCCGAACGATTCCGCAATGACGGCGCAGTACATGCTGCTCCTCGAGTCGGTCGAGTCGATCGAGGACCTGATCACCGCAGACCGCCGTGCAGCAAATGTGATGATCCGAGCGGACGACAACGGATCCGCGGGACTTGCCCACATCGCGTCGGAGGTGGACGCTTGGTGGACGCTGAATGGCCCACCTTCGACCGAGGCGATCACGACCGGCATCATGTACGAGTTCGCGCGCGCGGAAGACGAGATCGCCTACGGCCAGCTTCGAGGGCTGGCGGTGGCACTCGCGGTGATCAGCGGAGTTCTATTTGCGATCTTCCGCTGGCCTCGGCTCGCGTTCGTGGCACTCGTCCCAAACGCGTTGCCCCTGGTCCTGCTCTTCGGCTGTGTCGGACTTTTTGACGTTCCTCTCGATGCCGGCACGGTGCTCATCGGCACACTCGTCGTCGGCATTGCGGT
>JANNQH010000095.1:0-7496 GCA_031400655.1 Deltaproteobacteria bacterium
AAGCCGTCGGTGTCGTGCTGGTGGGGCAGGAGCCGGAGGAAGCCGTCCTCGTCGAGCAGGCTCCGCAGCTCGACGGGAGCGGATTCGCGCGGGGCGATCCGCCAGCTCGCCCGCGTCGCCATGAAGCCGCGGATCACGGCCTCGTTCTCTTCGGGCGTGACGGTGCAGGTGGAGTAGACGAGGATTCCGCCCGGCTTGAGCAGCGTGGCGGCCGACTCGAGCAGCGCCCGCTGGATTTTTGCGAGCTCGACCAGGTCCTCCGGTCGCACGCGCCAGCGCGCGTCGGGATTGCGGCGCAGCGCGCCGAGTCCGGAGCAGGGCGCGTCGACCAGGATGCGGTCGAAGGGGCCGACCTGCTCGAGCAGATCGGCGAGGGATTTCGTGGCGTCGCGTTCGAGCGTCGTGACACCCGCGAGCTCGAGCCGGCGAATCCCCCGCCCGACGAGGCCGAGTCTTCGTTCGTGTCGATCGAGGGCCACCACTCGCCCGTTGCCCGCCAGGCGCTCGGCGATCGCCGCGGTCTTCGTGCCCGGGGCGGCGCACATATCGAGGATCAGCTCGCCGGGCTGCGGATCGAGCCAGTGGACGACGAGCTGGGAGGCTTCGTCCTGGGGGCTGATCAGGCCGGCCAGGAAAGCGGGATCCTGGCCGACATCACCGCGTCGACCGAGCACGATGCCGTCCGGTGAAAAGCGACACGCGACCGCTTCGGGAAAGCGCGTGCGGAGCTCAGGCAAGAGGGCGTCGCGGGAGCTCTTCGTGCGATTGACGCGCACCGTGACGGGGGCGGCCTCGTTCAGCGAGCTCGCGAGCCGCGCCGCCTGCTCCGGCCCGTAGGCTGCGAGCCAGCGCTGCGCGAGCCACTCGGGCAGCGAGCACGCGTGGATGAGATGGGCCGCGGGATCCTCCGCGAGCGAAGGCAGCGCGAAGCTCTGGCCTTCCCGCGCAATTCGCCTCAGCACGGCATTCACGAGCCCCGTCGCCCGCTCGAGGCCGAGCGCCCGCACGCAGCGCACCGCTTCGTCGACCGCCGCGGTCGCGGGAATCCGATCCAAGAAGCAGAGCTGATAGGCGCCGACACGCAGCGCGCTGATGACGAAGGGCTCGAGCTTCGAGAGGTCGCGCTCGAGGGCCTGGGTGAGCAGATAATCGAGGCGCCCGCGCCAGCGGAGCGTTCCGTACACGAGCTCGGTCGCGAGCGCGCGGTCGCCGGCGGGCATGCCACTCTGGACGAGGGCGTGATGGAGCGCGAGGTCCGCATAGGCACCGGCCCGCTGCACGCGCTCGATCACGCGGATCGCGATCATGCGCGGCGCCGTCGGGCCACCGGTCCGGCCCTGAGCCTGGTCGCGGACGGGTGCGCGCGGGCCGCGGGGGCCCCGCGAATCGCCGCCGGGCTTGTCGCGCGCGGGGGGCGGGCTCATGCGCGCACCTCGCTGCGCTCACAGTGCGCGCCCGCCGCGAGCTCGAAGCCGCGCAGGAATTCGGAGATCGCGAGCGCCTTGCCCCCGGCGCGCTGGACTTCGAGGGGCACGAGCCAGCCGTCGCCCGTCGCGATTTGAAGCGCTGCAGCCGGCGCGCTCGTCTCGAACGTTCCGGGCGCGGGGCGTTCGCCGGCTGCGAAGGGCAGCGTGTCACTGCGCAGGAGCTTCAGCTCGGTGCGCGCGTCGGCGCTGACGAGCAGCAGGTTTCCGCCGGGCCGCGGGGCGAGGGCGTGAATCCGGCGGGCGAGGGCGATGGCGCTCTCTGTCAGGTCGAGGATCGCATCGCTCTTCTCGAGCTTGGCGGCGTGGGTCGCGTGGGCAGCGTCCTGCGGCATCCAGACGACGCGATCGGCTTCGATCGAATCGACGACCTGCGCAATCAGCTCGGCCGCGAGGGCGGACAATCGCAACGAGAGCTCGAGCGTGTTCTCGCGCGGACCGATCGGTGCCTGCGAGATCGCGGCGACGGGACCCGCATCCATTTCTTTCTCGATCCGCATCACAGAGATCCCCGTCTCCGCATCGCCTGCGAGGATCGCGCGAGCGATCGGCGCGGCGCCGCGGTGGCGCGGCAGCAGACTGGCGTGGGCATTGATCAGGTAGCCCTTCGCCGGCAGCTCGCGCACCGCCTTCGGCAGATATTGCCCGAAGGCGACCACCACGCCGAGATCCGGGCGCCAGCCGCGCAGCGTCTCGAGCGAGTCAACGTCCCCGACCTTCTCGGGGCGCAGCAGCGGGATCGCTTCGCGCAGCGCTACCGCCGCCACGGGAGAGGGCTGTGGCTTGCGGCCGCGTCCGCGTCCGCGATCGGGCTGGGACACGACGCCGACCAGCTCGTGCCGAGAGGTGATCAGGCGTTCGAGCGTCGGGACGGCGATCTCGGGGGTGCCGAAGAAGGCGATGCGCAGGGGGCTCAATGCGCACTCGATGCAGCGTTCAAGCTTGCTCCTCGGCGGCTTCTTCCGCGAGCTGCTTGCGGCGCTTCTTGGTGTAGAGGCTTCGCTTCAAGCGGCTGATGCGGTCGATGAACAGGACGCCGTCGAGATGGTCCACTTCGTGCTGGATGCAGACCGCCCGCAATCCCTCCGCCCGCTCTTCGATCAGCTTGCCCTCGAGGTCGAGGCCGCGCAGCGTGAGCATCGCATCGCGCTCGACGACGGCGTTGTAGTCGGGGACGGAGAGACAGCCCTCGTCCCAGCTGACCCGCCCTTCGCGCTCGCTGATCTCGGGATTGAGGACGACCAGCGGATTGCGCCCGACTTCCTCGTCGCTCCACTCCGTGTCGATCACGAAGAGCCGCAGGCTCACGCCGACCTGCGGCGCCGCGAGTCCGATCCCCGGCTCGTCGTACATGACCTCGATCATGTCGGCGGCGAGCTCGCGGATCTCGTCCGTGATCTCGCCGATCGGCTTCGAGACGAGCTTCAGACGGGGGTCGGGAAACTGGACGATTTCGCGCAGGGCCATGGGACTCTCGACCGCTCGCCTCGGCGGCCCGTTCGCGGCGCAAGCGCCGTCGCGAGGCTTCGATCTCGGCGGGGTCTCGCGCTGCTAACTAGTTGGAAGCAATGAGGAAAACGCCGGGTTTATAGCATGTGAACGGGCCGCGCGTCGAGGCCGACCTGGACGCTGCGCGGGACCCGGCGCGCCGCCTCCAGCACCGCCTCACAAGCGCAGCGCAGTGCGCCCGTGTCCTGGCCCTTCAGCAGCAGCATGAAGCGATAGCGCCCGCGCAGTCGCGCGAGCGGTGCGGGCGCAGGTCCCAGGATCTCGACCGCGGGGCGTTCGTCGGCGGGCAGCGTCGCGCGGGCGGCGGCGGCGAGGGACTCGGCGGCGGCCAGCGTTTCTTGCTCGTCCTCCGCCTGCACGACGATGCGCGCCAGCTCGCCGAAGGGCGGATAGCCGAGGGTCTGGCGGTGCTCGAGCTCGGCCCGGTAGAAGGTCTCGTAGTCGTGGGTCGCGACCGGGACGATCGCGTAGTGGTCGGGGACGAAGGTCTGGACGACGACATGGCCCGGGCGCGTCGAGCGGCCCGCGCGGCCCGCCACCTGGGTGAGCAGCTGGAAGGTGTGCTCGGCGGCGCGGAAATCGGGCAGGTGAAGGCCCAGGTCGGCGGATACGACGCCGACGAGCTGGACGCCCGGGAAGTCGTGACCCTTGGCGACCATCTGGGTCCCGATCACGATGTCGACTTCCTCGCGCTTCAGTGCGCGCAGGACTTTCTCGGTGTGGCCCCGACGCGCCGAAGTGTCGCGGTCGAGGCGCAGCGTGCGCGCGCCGGGAAAGAGCGCACGGACTTCTTCTTCGAGGCGTTCGGTGCCGACCCCGAGGAGCGCGGTCTCCGGATCGCCGCAGCCGCTGCAGCGCTCGGGCACCGCGCGCGTGCTGCCGCAGTAATGACAGCGCAGCGCATGCTCGCCCGCGTGGAAGACGAGCGCGACGTCGCAGTCGTTGCAGCGCTCGGCGTGACCGCACTGGAAGCAGAAGATGCGCGTCGAGAAGCCGCGGCGATTGAGGAACAGGATCGTCTGGCCACCGGCGGCGAGGGCCTCCGTGATCGCCTTGCGCAGCGGCCGCGACAGGATCAGCTTGCGGCCCCGGGCGTTCTTCGCCTTCTCCTTCGCGAGATCGATGATCTCGACGGCGGGCAGCGGCCGACCCTCGACCCGCCGCGGCAGCGAGAGCCGGCGGAGCTCGCCCTGCTCGGCGCGGAAGCGCGACTCGAGCGACGGGGTCGCGGAGCCGAGGATCAGCGGGCAGCGCGCCTGCGCAGCGCGCCGCTCGGCCAGCTCGCGGGCGTGGTAGCGGAAGCCCTCTTCGTTCTTGTAGGCACCGTCGTGCTCCTCGTCGACCACGACCAGGCCTAACGATTCGAGCGGTGCGAAGAGAGCGCTCCGCGCGCCGACGGCGATCGCCGTCTGACGCGAGCGGAGCCGCTCCCACTGCGCGAGGCGTTCACCGGGCTTGAGGCCGCTGTGGAGCACGGCGACCTCATCGCCGAAGCGGGCGCGCAGGCGGGCCACGATCTGGTGCGTGAGCGTGATCTCGGGGACGAGCACCAACGCTTGTCGACCGGCGGCGAGGGCTTCGGCGATCGCCTGCAGGTAGACTTCGGTCTTGCCGCTGCCGGTCACGCCGTGGAGCAGGAAGCGGGCGGGCAGCTCGCGCTTGATGGCGTCGCAGATCGGCGCGAGGGCGTCGCGCTGGTCGTCGCTGAGCGTCACCCGCTCGCCGCCGTCGAGGATCGTCTCGGTCGCGACCAGGCTGGCGCGGTTCTCGATCACGACGAGACCCCGGCGCACGAGGGTGCGCAGGACGGCGGTCGCCTGGGCATCGCCGGCGGTCAGCGTCCGCGTCGAGATGCCGTCCGGGTGGGCCGCGATGCGGCGCAGCAGCTTCGCCTGTGTGGCAGCGCGGGCGAGCGTCGTCGTCGCCGCCTGCTCGATGTCGAGATCCGCGACGATCCGCGCGACCCGCATGCTCGGCACCCGCGCCCGGGCCGCCATGCTCTCCGAGCGCCGCTCGACGAGGCCGTCGCGCTCGAGATTCTCGAGCCGCCGCGAGACGGCGACCTTTGGCAGCGCGCGCACCAGCGAGGCCAGCGTGGTGGGCCGCTCGGCGAGCAGTGCCAGGATCGGCCGCGCGTCGCCGCCGAGGGCACTGGCCCCGACGGCGCCCTGGGCGAGGGCGCGCTCTCCTCGCTGCGTGAGGGCGTAGGGGCGCGCGGTGCGCGGGGTCGATCCGGGGGGCAGGGCATGGGCGACGGCGACGCCGACCGGACAGAAGAGGGCGCGCGCCTCCTCGGCCAGCACCCGGATCAGGTCCTCGGAGACGACCGGCTCCTCGTCGATCAGCTCGTCCACGGCCGCGAGCGAGCGCGCGCTCGCATCTCCGTCCTCGCAGCGCAGATCGTCGGGCACCACCAGGCCGACGAGCTTCTGACCGCCGAACGAGACCCGCGCGCGGCGGCCGACGAAGGGGCCAGCGCCTGCGAGCGTGTCGAGCGTGTAGTCGAAGACGCGGTCGATCGGCACGGGCAGCGCGATCCGAACGACGCGTTTCGCGCCCGGCCCGCGCGAAGTCGCCGCCGCTCTGGCATCGTCCGCGCCGATCGGAGCGAGACCGTCGAAGAGGGGGGACGACATGGCGAGAGCGTATGCAGGCCGGCCGCCGCGGGAAAGGCCGCGGGCCGCGAAGTCGGTCGCGATGCCGCCGCGCGCCCCGAAGCCGCGCGTGCGCATCGAGGATGCGGGCGGCGCGCGGACGCTCGTCGTCGACGAGACCTTCGCGTCGTTCTACCGGCCGGGCGAGCTCGCGACCGGCTGTGTCTGGGATGCGATCGCCGCACCGCTGCTCTGGCTCCCGCCGAGGCGCCGGCGCAAGATCCTGATCCTCGGGCTGGGCGGTGGCTCGGTGGCCCGGCTTGCCCGGGCGATCGCACCGGAGGCGGAGATCGTGGGCGTCGAGCTCGACGCCGAGGTCGTGCGGCTGGTGCGGGCCCATCTCGAGCTCGATCGACTGGGTCTTCGCGTCGAGCTGGCGGACGCGCGTGCGTGGCTCGCGAGCGCCGTCGACCGGGGCGAGCGCTTCGACGCGATTCTCGAGGACGTCTTCATGGGCCGGGGGGATGCGGTGCACAAGCCGGATTGGATTCCCGATCCGGCCCACCGCCAGGCCCGCGCGCTGCTCGCCCGCGGCGGGTTGCTCGTCAGCAATACCCTCGACGAGCACGCCCGGGTCGCGGCGGGGCTGCGCGCGTCGTTCGCGAGCGTGGTCGAGATCCAGGTCGTCGACTACGACAACCGCGTGCTCGTCGCCGGACCCGAGGGACTCTCGGGCACGGCGCTCCGCCAGGCCGTCGCGGCCTCACCGATCCTGCGCGAGAGCCTCCCGATCCTCGCCTTCAAGACGCGCTCGCCCAGCGGCACGCGTCCGGCCGCATAGCTCGAACGTTAGTCGGCGGCCCGCCCCTCGTCGAGAAAGTGCAGCACGATCTGGTTGAAGCGCTCAGGCCGCTCGGCCATCACGGCGTGACCGCTGTAGGCGAGCGCGGCATCCCGGGCGTTCGGCATGACGTCGGCGATCTGCCGGCTGAACTTCGTGGGCGTCAAGCGATCTTTGCGGCCGCAGATCGCCAGCGTCGGGTGGGCCAGGGCGTGCAGCCGGTCGAGGGCGTCGTGGCCGATGCAGGCTTCGCATTGGCGCGCGAAGAGCTCGCCGGTGACGGGCGTCTGCCCGTCGTCGAGGTGGGCCATCGCGGTCGCTACGAGCTCGCTCTCGTCGAGCGAGTCGTCGGAGAGCGTCCAGATCAGGCGGTGGCGGATCATCGTGGCGGCCGGCGTCTGCGCGCGCGCCAGCGCCGCCCACTCCGTGAGCAGCATCCGCCGCTTCGTGTCGGGCCGCGCCCAGGTACCGATCAGGACGAGGTTCCGGAAGCGGGACGGGGCCGCGAGGGCGGCCTCCTGGATCGTCATCCCACCGAGGAAGTAGCCCGCGGCGTCGACGCGCTCGAGCTCGAGCAGGTCGAGCAGCTCGATCAGGTCGCGAGCGAGGTCGGCGGTCGTGAAGGGATTGCCCGGATCTTCGCTCGCACCGACACCGCGGTGGTCGTAGATCAGGACAGGTCGACTCTCGGAAAAAGACGGGACCTGGAACGGCAGCCATCCCGCGCAGCGCCCGCCGATGCCCATGACCAGGACGATCGGCGGCACGTCGGGCTGCGGAGTCCGGGCGGGGTGGAGCTCGAAGTACAGAGAGTGACGCGAGAGCTTCGCGAGGGGCATGGGGCGAGTGTAACGGCTCCCTCGGCTCGCGTGCTCGAACTTCGTGTTGCTCTTGCTTGTGCCGGGGCACAAGTCGCGGCCGGCGCGACACACGGGACGCGAATGGCTCGCCCTTGTGACGGATTGCTCGGCTCATCGAATCGATTCGCCTTCGGCAGTCTGCGTGGTCGTGGCGAGCTTTGGCTCCGCTCTACTTCGCATCCCGTGCACCGCGCCGGCCGCTCGCTTG
>JANNQH010000096.1:0-1594 GCA_031400655.1 Deltaproteobacteria bacterium
CCGCGATAGCGGTCCTGGGGGCTTCTTCTTTCCGGGCTGAGCACGGATGTCTCTCCCCGATCGCACGAAGTCTCTCCCCGATCGATAGGAGGTGTCACCGTGAACCAATCTGCGCCCGCTTCTGATGGCATGAGCAATGGCATGAGCGAAGCCATGACCACGCTCGAGATCCGCAAGGGAGCCGACGCTGAGCTGGCGGTGGGCGGCCTGCGATTCGTTGCGTGTCGTCGCGAAGTCGATGTCATCGATGGGGGCATCACGCTCTACGTCCGAAGTGCGCAGCCGTCCGACGAGCGCGAGCTCCTGCGTTTCGATCTGTTCCGCACCCGCCCCCACTACCACGCGCCTGCATCCAACGCGCAGGAGACGGAGATCGATGCCACGGGCGCGGCCCCCGTGATGGAATGGGGGATCGAGCAGCTGACCCGGCGGGCGGGTGAGTTCGTCGCCGAGGCGGGCTTTGGCGAGATTGCCGAGCGACTGGACCTGCGATCCATCGAGCAGGCCGGCCCGGCGCTACGCCAGCTCTTCGCCGGCCTGCACGAGCCGACGGAGATCTCGACCTTCCCGATTCCGAGTGCGCGCCTGGCCGAGCTGCGGCGGTAAGCGCGAGCGAGAGCGCGCCACGGGCGTCGTCGCTAGATCGGATCCCCGCGGCCGCATCGCGCATGGAGCTCCGCCACCTCTCGCCGAGAGAGGTTCCTCCATTCCCCGACGTCGAGCTCGCCGAGCTCGATGTGCATGATGCGCAGCCGTCGCAGCCGCGTCACGCGGTAGCCCAACGCCTCGCACATCCGTCGGATCTGACGGTTGAGCCCCTGCGTCAGCACGATCCGGAAAACCTGGTTCGCAACGTGGTGGGCTCGGCAAGGGTGGGTCCGCGTGCCGAGGATCTCGACGCCCTGTTGCATCGCGGCCAGGAACTCGGGCGTCATGGGCTTGTCGACCGTGACGACGTATTCCTTCTCGTGGGCGTGCTCGGCGCGCAGCACCTGGTTCACGATGTCGCCGTCGTTGGTGAGCAGGATCAGGCCCTCGGAGTCCTTGTCGAGGCGCCCGATGGGAAAGATCCGCTCCGGATGGTCGATGAAGTCGACGATGTTGCCCGCCACGTCGCGCTCGGTCGTGCAGGTGATCCCGACGGGCTTGTGGAGGGCGATGTAGACGGTGGCTTTGCGACGCCCGACCGGCTTGCCGTCGACGCTGACCCGGTCCGCAGATTCGACCTTGCTCCCGAGCGTGGCGGGCTGGCCGTTGATCGCGACGCGACCCGCCTCGATCCAGGCATCGGCCTCGCGCCGCGAGCAGACACCCGACTCGCTGATGAATTTGTTGATCCGCATGCAGTATCCCGATCCTCAACCTTGCGGGTAGACCTTGATCACCCAGCCGTCCGGGCAGTGGGGCAGGCTGATCATTGACTCGCGCGACGCCATGCGGGCCGCCGCTTGCCAGCCGCTGGAAAGCCCGTCGCACTCGAGCGCTTCGGGAAATCGCGGCTTGCGCAATCCCGACACGATGCACGCCGCCACGACGCCGGACAATAGGATACGAACGAGCTTCGATCGGGTGCGCTGCCACGCAAGCAGCACGA
>JANNQH010000097.1:0-2883 GCA_031400655.1 Deltaproteobacteria bacterium
ACGCTGGCGACCGAGCTGATGTTGAGGATCGTGCTGCCCTTCTGCATGTGCTCGGCCGCCCGCGCCGAGAGCCGCAGCGGCCCCTTCAGATTGACGCCGATCGTCTTGTCGAAGAGCGCCTCGGTGACGTCGAAGAGCCGCGGGGCGACGGGCGCGATGCCCGCATTGTTGACGAGGATGTCGATCCGGCCGAACTCCCGGAACACGCGCTCGATCAGCGCATCGCACTGACCCCAGTCCCCGACATGGCACGCGACGGGCAACGCTCGCCGCCCGAGGGCCTCGATCTCCCGGGCCGCGCTCTCACACGCCTCGAGCTTCCGGCTCGAGATGACGACGTCCGCCCCAGCCCGCGCGAAGCCCTTCGCCATCGCGAGGCCGAGGCCCTTGCTGCCGCCCGTCACGATCGCGACGCGTCCGCTGAGATCGTGCGGATTCTCGCTGCTCATCCCCTCCGTCCTCCCGCCTTCTCTCCCTCGACCAGCCCCTCGGCCCGCGCCAGCAGCCGGTCCGCCATCGGCCCAAAAAACTCATGCATCGGATTCTTCGATTCACCGCGCTTCCACTTCGCATGGGTGCCTTCGAGCACGATCGCGAGCTTCCACGGCGAGAAGACGCGATACCAGTCGAGGGCCGAGACGTCCCGTCCCGTGCATTCCGCATAACGCTCGACCAACGCCGACTCCGACGGAAGCCCAGCCAGCTGGTATCCGCCCGGCTGCCCGGCCGCACCGAGCGCCAGGGGATTGCCCTCCTGCGGAAGGAAGATCAGCGCCCAGGCGAGGTCGACGAGCGGATCGCCGATCGAGGCCATCTCCCAATCGACGACCGCGACCGCGCGGGCGGGGAGGTCCGTGCTGTAGAGAACGTTGTCGAGCTTGTAGTCGCCGTGACAAAGAGCCGGCGGCTGCTCCGTCGGGAGATGCTCGCGGAGCCAGCGCGCGATGACGTCGACGGCAGGGAGCTCGCGACAGCGATAGCTCTCGAGCTGCGAGAGCCAGCGCGGCACCTGTCGCGCCAGGTAGCCCTCGGATTTCCCGAGGTCCGCGAGTCCGCAGGCTCGCCAATCGATGACGTGGAGCTCAGCCAGGGCATCGATCAGCTCCGTGAGAGAGAGGGCCTGCGCCGCGGGCGAGCTCGCGTAGGCGGCAGGCAGCGCCGCGCGGATCGGGACGCCCGCGACGAAATCCATCAGGTAGAAGGGTGTGCCCGCGACTGCGGAATCATCGCAGGCGAGGATCGGCCGCGCGATGCGAACCTGCTGGTCCTTGATCGCGTCGAGGATCCGGAACTCGCGGAGCACGTCGTGGGCGGTGCTCGAGGACGCGTTCGCCGGCGCGCGCCGCAGGACCCAGTGCTCACCGCCGCGGCGGATGGAGAAGATCTCGCACGAGCCGCCGCCCTTCAGCGCTTCGGCCTCGATCGGGACATGGGCGCCAAGCTTGCGATCGAGCCAGTCGGCGAGGCGCTCGGCGTCGAGCTCCGGTGTCGCTCTCATCTCATCCCCGATCGGCGCTGCCGGGTCATCCCTTGCGCGCATCGGCGAGCAGTCGCGCGAAGACCTGTTCACCCTGCGCGACGCGCGAGGGAATATGCTCCGTCGGCCAGCCTTCGACAGCCTCGAAGTTCTTGAGCGCGTCGCGGGCGACGACCACCTTGTGGATCTCGTCGGGCCCGTCGCCGATCGGTCCGAAGCGGTTCGTGCGGTACCAGTCCTCGAGCGGCAGGTCGCCTGAATAACCCAGCGCACCGCAGACCTGGATCGCACGATCGAGGACCGCGAGCAGCATGCGGGAGGTGTATGCCTTCGACATCGAGATCTCGGCCCGTGCCGCACGTGCGCCGACCTTGTCCATCCGCCAGGCGGCCTGGAACGTGATGAGGCGCGCCGCTTCGATTTCGGTCTTCGAATGGTAAATGAAATCCTGCACCATCTGGTGGCTCGCGAGCTTCTTGCCGTGGGATTCGCGGGAGACGGCTCGCTCACACATGATGTCCAGCGCTCGCTTCGCGAGCCCGATCCAGCGCATCGCGTGATGGATGCGCCCGCCGCCGAGGCGCTTCTGGGCGAGCACGAAGCCGTCGCCGGGCTTCCCGATCAGATTATCGTTCGGCACGCGGCAATTCTCGAAGCGGATCTCGGCGTGGTTGCCGAGCTCGCCGAAGACCGGGTCGGGGCCGTGCATCGTCGGAATGTCACGGACGATGATCATCCCGGGCGTCCCCTTCTCGACGACGAACATCGAGGCGTGCTGATACGGCCGGCCCTCCGGATTCGTCTCGGCCATCACGATGATGAAATCCGCGAAGGACCCGTTCGTGCAGAACCATTTATGCCCGTCGATGACCCAGTCGTCGCCCTGCTTGCGCGCCTGGGTGCGGAGTCGCGTCGGGTCGGAGCCCGCTTCGAAGGGCTCCGTCAAAGCGAACGCGCTTCGCATCTTCCCCTCGAGATTCGGCAGCAGCCAACGCTCCTTCTGCGCCGCGTTGGCGCCCGCCGCGAGCAGCTCCGTGTTGCCGGAATCGGGCGCCTGATTGCCGAAGATCTCCATCGAGAAGGGACAGCGCCCGATCAGCTCGTGCATCAGCGCGAGCTTCATCTGCCCATAGCCCGGGCCGCCCATCGAGGCGTCGAGATGACAGGCCCAGAGGCCCTGCGCCTTCACCTGCCTCTGGAGATGCGCCTTCACGAGCGCCCACTCGGCGGGGGGCATGCGTTTGAACACCGGCTCGAGCGGGATCAGCTCGGCGTCGATGAACGACCGCATCCAGTCGAGCTTCTGCTGGAACTCGGGCTCGCTCTCGAAATCCCACGCCACGATGCTTCTCCTCGCCCCTGCGCCCCACCCCTTCGCACGGATCTCCGCGGCCGGGACCGACGAC
>JANNQH010000098.1:0-2396 GCA_031400655.1 Deltaproteobacteria bacterium
GACGACCGGGAAGACCTGGTCGGGCTTGCCCTCCGTCTTCATCGTATCGACGCGCTTGTTCATGACGACGGGACCATGCACCGTCGTCCGGAGCGTCTTGACCTTCAACGTCACGCCGGGCGTCAAGAAGCCCTTGAAGGCGTCACCGATCGCCTTCTGACCGACCACCGCCGGTTGGTCTTCGACCATTCGGACGGAGGCTTCGGGGGCCAGGAAGGTGACGGCCTTGTCCGGGTCGCTCCAGGCGGCGATGAAGGCGTCGACGACCTTGACGTTGGCCTTCTCCGTCGCGTTCCCCTCGGCGGCCATGGCCTGGATCGCGAAGCCGAGCGTGACGATGGCGAAGATGGCGACCGCAGCGAAGTGGCGCCGCGGGTTCAACGTATTCAGGTCCTTCATTCGAATCTCCCTCTGCGAATTGGATGCTGGAATTGGCGTCGCCGACTCTAGCGGGCGTGGTCGTCGGCCGCGAAGAGAAAAGATTCGAACGCTTCGGGCGAAGACCGTCGACCTCAGGGACAGGTCGTCGTTCCGTTGCAGGAATCGAGGATCGATAGAGCGCCGCTATTCGTGCAGCTTCTGCCCGTACTTTTCGAGGTAGTGGTAGTCGAACTTCTGGTCGACGGGCTTGCGCTCGTTGATCTCGTAGATCCGCTCATATTTGGTATCGGCGATCAGCCAGCGGCCGTCGACCTTTTTGTAGCGGTCCCAGTACATGGCGGTGCCGGTCGTGAAGTTCTTCTGATTCATGATCCACATGTTGTCCGAGAGGTACCAGACGCCGGTGGCTTCGTCGGCAGAAAGGATCTCGATCTCGGGGTGGTGGCCGTTGTGGTGGCCGACCGAGCGGGTGTGGAAGGATTGCTGGAGGGCGGCGACGTAGTTGTCGCGGCCTTCGAGCTTCCACTCGTACGTCCCACCGATGAAATGAAGCTTCACGTCGGGATGGAAGAGGGTCTCGATCTCTTCGAAGTTGCCCGTGTCGAGGCAGCGGAAGTAGGCGTGCTTGACGCGCCGGATCGCCTCGATGTCGAGCAGCATCTGGATCGCCTTGCGGAGTGCACGCGGGCTCTCGTCGGCGACCTCGAGGGGCCAGCCGTCCACGATGCCCATGCCGCGCTTCGTGAGCGTAGGATTCGTTCCGGGTCGTCCTGCGGTCGCCATCTCGTCGTCTCCTTCTCTGGCGTCGCCTCGATGATTCGGGTCTTCAACCGCCCTCATCATTCATCGCGACACTGCGCGATGCGGATCGACGCGAGGACCGACGACTCTACCGCCTCCCGCGCGGTGGCGGACCACCCGGCCCGGACTTTCGATGACCCTTGGGCCCGGCGCCTGAACCGGATTTGAACGGAGGTCTAGACGGCCTCTTCGACGGCCCCTTCGGACCCCGCGGATGATCCGTATCGGAGTCCTTGGGCCCCTTCGGACCCTTGAAGCTCGACTCGGCGCGGGGCTTGCGGAGATGCTTGGGCGCCGACTTGCGGACCGGGCGCGCCTGGAAGCCCGCCTCGCTCGAAGCGGGCTCGGCGTTCGAGATGGGCTCGCCGTCCTCCACCGTCCGCACCTGTCTCGCCTTGAAGGGCGGCTTCTTCGCGGGCTCGTGTGCGGCCTTATGCGCGGGCTTATGGGCAAAAGTGCGACCCGCCTTCTCGGCGTCGGGATGTCGCTTCGCACTCGCGTGCGGACGACCCGCTCCGGACCACGGCCCCTCGCTCTTGCCCCGCTCGATCATGATGCCCGGATCCCGTTCGTCGGGTCGGCGCGCGCGGGCCTCGAACGCATCCGCGACGTCGTTCGAAACCTCGACGAGCGAGGATTTCGCGAAGACGCGGATGGCGCCGATCTGGCGGCTCTCGAGCTCTCCGCGGCGACAAACATGGGACAAGAGGCGCGCCGTCGTGGCGCCCGCCTGCTCGCCCCAGCTGACCGTGAACGGCGTGAAGGCGCCTTTCGGAGGGCGCTCGCCGCGCGGCGGACGCTCGCTGCGGCCGGCAAAACCTTCCCGAGCGCCGCGATCACCTTGGCCGCCATGATCCGCCTTGCCTGCGTATCCCGCTTTGCCCGCGTAGCCGTCGCGGCTGCCGAATCCGCCGCGTGCATCCCGGGGATCGCGTTCGTTGCGGCCCTTGCGTCCGCGGCCGTCGTCGCTGAACGGGTCGAGACCCACGACTTGCATCGGCTCGCGCGAAGGCTTCGGCTTCGCCATCTCGAGCAGCGCCGCGACGACCTCGATCGGATCGCGCTCTTCGAGCAGCTGCTTGGCCGCCATGCGCTGCGCTTCGGTCGGCGCCGCCTCTTCGAGACGGGTGAAGAGCAGCTTGCGCGCCTGCTCGGCGAGCGCCATCTGGACGCTCTCGGGCCCGGGCACCCGCTGCCACTCGACCGGCACCCGC
>JANNQH010000099.1:0-4348 GCA_031400655.1 Deltaproteobacteria bacterium
CCGGTCGGGCCGATGAAGTCGATCGAGGACATCGTCGCGGCCCTGCGCGCGCGGATCGAAGAGCGAAGGCCCGCGGTCGGCGAGGTCGTGATCGGGTACGGCTACGACGATTCGCTGCTCGCCGAGGGGCGTCATCCGACCCGCGACGATCTCGATCGCGCGTCACCGAGCCAGCCGATCGTGCTGCTCCACGTCTCGGCGCATCTCGCGGTGGCGAACTCGGCGGCTCTTGCGGCGATCGGATACGACGCGTCGACTCCGGATCCGCCGGGGGGCGTGATCCGCCGCCGTGCCGGGAGTCGGGAGCCCGATGGAGTGCTCGAGGAGGCGGCGGTCGGGGCGGCGCTCGCCAGTCAGGCGAGTGCGCTCGGGACCCCCGAGCAGTTCGCGTCCGCGGTCCACAAGGCGCTCGCCTATCACGCCCGCTTCGGCATCACGACCGTTCAAGACGGGGCCTCGTATCCGGCGATGGTCGACGGCCTGCGGGCGGTGGCCGAGAAGACGCCGCTCGCGCTCGACGTTGCGGTCTATCTCCGCGAGGAGCCGCCGAAGGGCGCGTCCGCGGGCGTGGCGGCCTCGGATATCGGCTATTCGCGCGACTATCGAAATGGCGTGCGGGTCGCCGGTGTGAAGTTCGTGCTCGACGGCTCGCCTCAGGGCCGTACGGCCTGGATGACAGAGCCGTATCACGAGCGCCCGACCGGAGCGCCCGCCGACTACCGCGCGTACCCGACGATCGATCCCGACTTCTATCGCCAGCGCGCGGTCGAGCTCATTCGCACGGGCGTTCCCTTCCTCGCCCACGCGAACGGAGATGCGGCGATCGATCTGATGATCGAGGGCGTTTCTGCCGGCCTCGAGTCCGTGCGCGTCGAGGGAAAGCCGGTCCCCGACCACCGCTCCGTCGCGATCCACGCCCAGCTCGCGCGCCCCGATCAGCTGGACACGATGAAAGCGCTCGGAATCGTTCCCTCCTTCTTCGCCGCGCATCCCTTCTTCTGGGGCGATTGGCATCGCAAGAGCTTCGGCGACGCCCGAGCCCTTCGGACCAGCCCGCTCCGCTCGGCCAAGGACCGCGGTCTCGTCTTCACGATCCACAACGACGCCCCGGTCGTCCCGCCCGACATCCTACGGCTACTCGAGATCGCCGTGTTACGCGAGACGCGTTCGGGCTTCGTGCTGGGAGAGAGCGAGCGGATCGGTGTCGAGCAGGCGATCGAGGCGGTGACCCTCGCTGCGGCGTACGGCTATTTCGAAGAGGATCAAAAGGGCTCGATCGCGCCGGGCAAGAGCGCGGATCTCGTCGTGCTGGGCGCGGATCCCCGGGACGTACCGGCCGATGCGATCGGCGAGATCGAGATCGTCGAAACGATCGCGCGGGGGCGTACGGTCTACTCGGCGGATGCCCCGTCGACCTCGACCTCAAGTCCGTGAGCGCACCAGCTCCGACTCGAAATAACGCAGGCCAGCGCGATCGCACGGCCGATCCCGAGGCTGCCTCCGGTGACCAGGATTCTGCGGCTCATCGGGTCGGGCTCCTCGTCGGGCGATCAATCGCGGACGTTGCGGGCGAGCATATCGCGATCTCGGCGGCGGCTTCGACCGGGAGGGTGCGCCTTGCGCGGAGCGAGCTCCACTCGATCCCATTCGAGCGAGGTGCTAACGATTCGGCGGTTTCCCGACCCCCGACTGCGCGCGACCTGACCGACGATCTCGGGCTCGCGCTCGCGAGGACCTTTTCATGCCTGAGTCGATGCCCGAGCCCATGCCCGACCGTCCGATTCGCCTCGGTGTCTTCCTGGCCCCGTTTCATCCCGCCGACGAGAGCCCGACCGAGCAGATCCACCGCGATCTCGAGCTCGTTCAGCATCTGGATGAGCTGGGCTATGACGAAGCCTGGATCGGTGAGCACCATTCCGGCGGCTACGAGATCATCGCGTCGCCGGAGCTCTTCATCGCCCACGCCGCCGCCCTGACCAAACGCATTCGCCTCGGCACCGGCGTCGTCTCGCTCCCCTATCACAACCCGCTGATGGTGGCGGACCGCATCATGCAGCTCGACCACCAGACGCGCGGCCGCGTAATGCTCGGCTGCGGGCCCGGCCAGCTCGTGACCGACGCGTTCATGCTCGGTATCGATCCGATGACCCAGCGCAAGCGGATGCTCGAGGCCCTCGACGTGATCGTGCCGCTCTTGCGGGGCGAGGTCGTGACGCGCAAGACCGACTGGTTCGACCTGCGCGAGGCGCAGGTCCAGCTGCCGCCCGTCCAGTGGCGGGGGCCCGAGATCGCCGTCGCCTCGGCGATCTCGCCGTCGGGGGCGCGCGCCGCGGGCCAGTACGGGCTTGGGCTCCTCTCGCTCGCGGCGAGCGGGCCCGAGGGCTACGAGCAGTTGCCCAAGCATTGGCAGGTCTGTGAAGAAAAGGCGAAGGAGTTCGGCCAGCCCGTCGACCGCGCGAACTGGCGCTGCGTCGTCCCGATGCACATCGCCGAGTCCAGCGAGCAGGCCCGCGCCGACATGGAGCACGGCACGCTCCGCCTCGCCGGCTACATGGAGGCGTTAGGCGGTGTCAAGCCACCCTTCGCGACCTCGACGGACCGCATGCTCGAGGAGTGGATGGGGCCGGGGCTTCCGGTCTTCGGAAAGCTCACGCTCGGGACGCCCGACGACGCGCTGCCGGTGCTCGAAGGGCTGCTGAAGAAGTCGGGTGGCTTTGGAACTGTCCTCCTGCTCGGTCATAACTGCGCCAACCCCGAGGCCACGCGCAAGAGCTACGAGCTGATCGCCCGATACGTGATGCCGGCCCTCAATCGCGCGAATTCCCCCCGTGTGCGCAGCATGGCCTGGGCAACGAAGAACGCCGGCACCTTCATGCCCGCCTTCGGCGCCGGCATCCAGCAGGCGATCGAGGACCACGAGAAGGAGCGGGCGCAGCGCGGCGGCAAGGGAACGCAGTGGGTCGCGGGCTCGTGATCGCGACGGGCCGCGGAGAGCGAGCCCGTGCGGCAACGGCAAGCAACGCGTAAGGGAGTACGAACATGGTCGACATCGAGAAGCTCGCGCGACAGGTCCAGCAGCTCCAGGACCGCGAGGACATCAAGTCCCTCAAGCACCGTTATTTTCGCGCCATGACCCACGGCGACCACGAGACGCTGAAGGACACGCTGACGGAGGACGTCGTCACGTCGTATTCCGACGGCCACTACGTCTTCAACGACCGCGAGAAGCTGCTGAAGTTCCTGATCGACTCCCACGACCCCAACGCGAAGATCATCGCCTGGTGGATGGCGGGCATGTCCGAGATCAGCTTCCAGAGCGAAACGGAGGCGACGGGCATCTGGGCCATGTACCACTATTTCTTCAACCAGGGAAAGGGCTTCGTCGACGAGATGTTCGTCTACTATGACGACGCCTATCGCAAGGAGAACGGGACCTGGCGCTTCTCGAAGACGGGCTACAAGCGCGTCATCAACCAGATCCTCGACCGCAGCAAGATGCCCTACACGATCACGGCGCCGGAGTGGGCGGTGAAGAAGGGGTGACGGGCGCGGGGCCGTCCTCCTTGCGCGGAACGGCGTCCCCGGGCCAGATCCCGCTCCGCTTCGGCCAGGGCCGCATCAGCGGCTTGCTCGGCGTGTTCCTCGGCGCACTCTCCGTGCTCGCCGTCCTCTGCTTCCATTTTCCCGAGTACCTGACGACGCCCGAGCTGCGCCGGGCCTACCCGGTCGAGATCCTGCGCTGGGTGCTGCTTAGCGGGATGATTCTCGCGGTGCTCTTCGGCGGGCTCTCGCTCTTTCTCAGCGCCTCGAAGCGGCTGGGCTTTGCCGGCATCGCGCTCGCCCTCGCGGCCGAATGGCTCGGCGGGGCCCATGTCGAGGTCGACGAGTTCGAATCGCCGGTCGTGTCGTTCGGCTTCGATTGGCTGGTGCTCGCGCTGCTCGCGAACTCCCTCGTCTTCGTCTTCATCGAACGCGTCTGGCCGCTCCGCCCCGAGCAGCTGACGCTGCGGCGCGAGTGGCGCCTCGATCTCGCCTACTACGCGTTCAACCACGTCATGGTCGGCGTCGTACTGCTGGCGACGACCTACTTCTCCCAGACCCTCTTCGGTTGGGCGGTGAATGATCGCCTGCAGGCGCTGATCCGATCGCAGCCCGTCTGGCTCCAGTTCATCGAAGTCCTCGTCGTCGCGGACCTGACGCAATACGTGGGCCATCGCCTGATGCACGAGAGCCCGCGCCTCTGGCGCTTCCACGCCGTTCACCATTGCCCCGCCCAGATGGATTGGCTCGCCGGCTCACGCATGCATTTCGCGGAGGTGCTCTTCATCCGCTCGCTCGTGATCACGCC
>JANNQH010000100.1:0-10116 GCA_031400655.1 Deltaproteobacteria bacterium
GTGTCAGATGCTCGCCTACCTCGGCGCCGACGTGATCAAGGTCGAGGCGATCCAGCGCCCGGACGGTATGCGAATGGCGGGCGGGATGTTCGCGAACCAGGGCGATTGGTGGGAGCGCAGCATGGTCACGCTCTCGGCCAATACGAACAAGCGCGGTCTGACGCTCAATCTCGCGGATCCAAAGGGCATCGCGCTGTGCAAGCAGCTGATCGCGCAGAGCGACGTGTTCATCGAGAACTTTTCACCCAGGGTCGTCGAGAACTTCGGCCTCGACTGGGACTCGGTCCACGCGATCAACCCGCGCACGATCCTCGTCCGCATGCCCGCTTTCGGCCTCTCGGGGCCGTGGCGCGACAATGTGGGCTTCGCCCAGACGATGGAGCAGATCTCGGGCCTCGCCTGGATCACCGGCCACGCCTACGACCAGCCCCGCATCCAGCGTGGCCCCTGCGATCCGCTGGCCGGCATGCACGCCGCCTTTGCGACGCTCGTCGCCCTCGCCGAGCGCGAGCAGACCGGTGTCGGCCACCTCCTCGAGTGCACGATGGTGGAGGGTGCCCTGAACGCCGCCGCCGAGCTCTCGATCGAGTGGTCCGCCTACGGCGTCGAGCTCTCCCGCGACGGCAATCGCGGTCCGGAAGGCGCCCCCCAGAACGTCTACGCCTGTCATGGCACGCAGGCGGGCAAGGAGAATTGGCTCGCGCTCGCGGTAACGAACGACGCCCAATGGAGCGCGCTGAAAGACCTGCTCGGGCACCCGGCCTGGGCCGAGGACGCCGAGCTCGCGAGTCATTTCGGCCGCCGGAGAAAGCACGAGGTGATCGACGAGGCGCTCGCGCGCTGGGCCGCCGGGCGTGAGCTCGACGCGGCGGTGTCGGAGCTGCTCGCGCACGGCATTGCCGCAGCCCCCCTCTGGGACGCGCGCATCCAGAGCCGCCACTCACAGTTCGCCGCGCGAAACTTCTACGAGACCCTCGACCATCCGATCGTGGGCAGCCACGGCTACAGTCGACCGCCCTTTCGCTTCGCCACGATCGAGCGTTGGAACCGCACGCCCTGCCCGACCATGGGCCAGCACAACCACGAAATCCTGCGCGGGCTCGGGCTGTCGGCAGCGGAGATCGAAGCACTCGAACGCGACGAGGTCATCGGGACGCGGCCGAAAGGCTTGTAGCCCTTTGCCGAAGTGTCCGGCGCGATACGCCTCGCCCGGACCTAACGCGCGCCATCCGCCGCCAGGACCGACTCCGTGCCTTCGAAGGCCAGGATATCGGCGCGGCACACGAAACGGATCGGTCGGATCGACAGGTCGGCCCGACCGACGACGCCTGGCAGCGCGAGGCTCGGGCGGATCGCCGGCTCGCCCCAGGCGGCGGCGTCGAAATGAGCGAGGTCGAGGCGACCGCGCTCTGCGCGTTTCACGGCATGCTCGACGTCGACCTGGAGTAGACGGAAGCCGAGCGGGGTATGGGCCGGGTGCAGGCTCGAGACGAACTGGGTATCGGTCTCGCCCAGCCGCTGTGGAGCGCGCAGCGAGAGGTCGAGCCAGAGCCGTCCCCCGCGAGCGACCCGTAGCCGGGTCTCGTCATAGGCGCGTGCGATCTGGACCTCGCCCAGCACGGCGCGGAATCCAAAGCGCGCAGCCAGCCCGCAGCGTGCCGCCTCCGAATCGACCACACACCCGACGAGCAATCCACGCGGGCGCAGACCGCTGCGGCACTCGATCCGCAGCTCCGCAAATCGGAAGCCACCCCACTCCGAATCCGGAACCTCGAAAGCACTCCACCCGACGACAGGCGGAAGCGTCGGATGGAGCGCGGGCGGCAGCATCTCGCACATGCCGGCCGCATCGATCTCGCTGAGTGCCTGGACGAACACGCAGTCCCGCAGCTCGAGGGCCCGCGCGTCAAAATCGGCGAGGGTCGGCGCCTGCTTCTCGAAGCGCGCAGGATCGGCGGTTCCGACGAGCACTTAACGCGCCCTATCCGTGGTGGACGGACCGACGTCCGGGCGGACGGATCCACCCCGTCGGAAGGCCGGCATCACCTCCCGTGCAAACAGCCGCATGCTCTCGAGCACCTGCTCCTGGGGCAGCACCTCACAGGCATTCACGAGAAAGTTCAGTTGATCCACCCCGACCGATTCCCAGCGCTTGATCGCCTCGACGATCGCCTTCGGGTCCCCGATACAGACGCCGTCGGGCACGCCGTAGGCCGCCCCCGGATTGCCACCGCCCTTGCTCGCCGCGGGCGCAGACACGCCGCCGAGCGATTGATAGGCCGTCGTCGGATAGGCCTCGCGCGTGAACAGCAGATGGGAGTTCAAGAGTCCGAACAGGCCGAGAAAGCCCATACCACGCTTCGCCCCGGTCGCGAGATCCTCGTGGCAGTGCATGAAATTGAGGGTCGCCACCTGGTCGTTCACCACCAGACCCGCAGGCTCGCAGCTCTGGATGCGACGATGGTATTCGCGGGTGCGCCGCTCCTGCTCGGAGAGACTCGCCGTCGCGACGCCGAGACATCCCAGGCCGCGCTCGGCGGCGTCGAGCTCGGTGCCCGGGCTCGTGACCGTGACCCACATCGGGGGATGCGGCTTCTGCATTGGCTTTGGCAACACCGCGCGCTCCGGCATCGAGAAGCAGTTGCCCTTCCAGGAGAAGCGCTCCTGGGTCCACATGCCCGGAATCGCCCGCACGTACTCGTCCCAGTCCTGCTTCGTGCGGTCCGGGTCCGCTTCGAAGCCGCCGAGCTCGGTCCAGGTCGAAGAGCGCGCCGTCCCGAACTCGAGGCGCCCACCCGAGATCAGGTCGAGGGTCGCCGCGCGCTCGGCGACGCGGATGGGGTGGTTCATCTCGCGCACACAGACGACGGCGCCGTGCCCAATCCGGATCTGCTTCGTCTGGACGGCGCAGGCCGTGAGAAAGACTTCGGGCGCGCTCGAATGTGAATAGCCTTCGAGAAAATGGTGCTCGACGGCCCAGACGGTGTCGAAGCCGAGCTCGTCGGCGAGCCGCACCTGCTCGAGGGCGTTCTGGAGGACCTTCGACTCGTTCTCCGCCGTGAAGGGACGCGGGGTCGCCAATTCGTGAAAGATGCCGAATTTCAAGACGTTGAGTGCTCCCGGGTCGTCGCGCCGCCTGGACGATAGCCGCTTCGCAGCGGCCAACGCGCTCCAGCGGGGAGCACTCCATCCGATTCGACTATGGTTGTTTGAGCAGGGTTTGTCGGAGCGGGGATTGCCCGATCCGGGTGTGCTGGGCGAGGATGGCTTTGAAGCTCTACGCGATCAGCGACCTCCACGTCGGCTTCAGGGAGAACCGGACGGCCCTCCTTAGCCTGCCGGCTCACCCCTCCGATTGGCTGATTCTCTGCGGCGATCTCGGGGATACGCCGCAGCAGCTCGACTTCGCCCTCGAAACGCTCTCCGCGAAATTCGCCCAGCTGATCTGGGTGCCGGGCAATCACGAGCTCTGGACGCTGCCACAGGCGACCGGCAGTCGCGGGGTCGCGCGCTACGCAGAGCTCGTCGAGCTCTGCCGCCGGCGTGGCTGCCTCACGCCCGAGGACCCGTTCCCGATCTGGCCGGGTGAGGGTGGGCCGCATCTGCTGGCCCCGCTCTTCGTGCTCTACGACTACAGCTTTCGCCCCGATGAGGTGGCCATGGAAGACGCCGTCGCCTGGGCCCAGCTCGAGAACGTGATGTGCAGCGACGAGCTGCTGCTGCATCCCGATCCGTATCCGAGCTTCGGGGCGTGGTGCGAAGCGCGCTGTCGCGAGAGCGAGGCGCGCCTCGAGCAGGCGCTCGCCGCGTCACCCCATCCGGTCGTCCTGATCGCCCATTTCCCGCTGAAGCAGAGCCTCGTGGTGCTGCCGCGGATCCCGCGCTTCATGGTCTGGTGCGGCACCCGCCGGACGGAGGACTGGCACCTGCGTTATCGCGCTTCGGTCGTCGTCTCGGGCCACCTCCACCTTCCCTGCACACGTTATGTCGACGGCGTCCGCTTCGAGGAAGTATCGCTCGGCTATCCCGAGCAGTGGAAACGCCGGGAGGCCCAGCGCGGCTGGCGGCTCGAGGACCATCTGCGCCAGATCCTGCCGACCCCCGAGCAGGATGCCGGCGACCCGATCCGCGAATGGCTCGAGCGGCTCGCCCGCGAGGGCGTCGATCACACGCCCTGACCCCCGCGCTGACGGTAGAGCGCCGGGTCGACGACGCGGGCCATCGCCTCGCGCGTCCGGGAGGAAGCGAGTGCGAAAGCAGAGCCAGAATTTCCCCCGCCGGTCTCCTCCAGGAATCGAGCGATCCGAGCGACGCTCTCCCCGGGCGACTCGATGAGCGCGCGGTGGGCCACGAATAACGTCGCGGGCCCTGGCTCGCGAGCGAGCCAGGCACGGCTGCGCGCGAGGGCCAATTCGAAGGCGCGCTCGAGGACGTGATCCTCCGCCGCGGAATCCGGCTTCCCCTGGCGTGCGAGCATCGCGCGCTGGGAGGCGAGGATCTCGCCGAGGTCGCGCTCCATGAAAAGCACCCGGTAGGCGGACTGCGGCGGCAGCTCGAGCAACAGCGGCGCGACGAGCTTGACGACACTTCCCCGACAGCCTTCCAGGAATCGCGTATCGGACCGGATACGCTTTGCGGCGGCGAGCTCGTAGTAGCCGCGCGGATTGTCGGCGTCGCTCGCACGCGATTCGTCCCGGGCGATCGAGAGCCCCGCCGCCGCGAGGATCTGCATCAACAGCGAAGTCCCCGAGCGCGGAAGCCCGGAGACGACCGTCACGCGGTCCGCTGCAGCAAACGGATGCGCGACCGGATCCGACTCGCTCACGTCATGCCTCCCCTTCGCCGCCACGCATGCACGCGAGTCGCTACCGTCGACCTTACCGATTGCCTTCTCCCGGGGAAACCGAGCATGGACGAGCGACTCCGCGATTTCGAAGACGTCTCGCACTATCCGATCGACGAGAGCGCGCGTGAAGCGCTGCTCGCAGCCCACCGTGAATGCGCCGTCGTCTGGTCGACTCGGGACGGCTGGCCGGTCGGCGTGATGCACCTGTATGTCTGGCACGAAGGCCGCTTCTGGGTGACCTGCACCGCCCGCCGCAAGCGCGTCGCCGCCCTGCGCGCGCGCCCGCAGAGCAGCGTCATCGTCCCCTTTCCCGACGAGCGAACCGTCACCGCCCGCACGCTCGCCGTCGTCCACGCCACGCCGACCGAGCACGCCCGCTGGTTCTATCCCGAGCTTGCGCGCCAGGTGCTCGCCGAGCAGCCCGAAAACGTGCGCCGCGAAGGCCTAGAGGGATTCGTCGATCGGCTCGAGAGTGACGACCGGGTCATCGTCGAGCTCGTGCCCCGGAAATGGATCAGCTTCGACGGCCGCAAGCTAAAGGCCCACGCCGCCGGACTCTGGCAGCCCGGGACGCCGTGGCTGGAGCCCCGCCCCTGATCGGTCTGATCAGTGGATCGGGAGATGCCCGGACGCGGGGATCAAAAATCCGCGGCGGATCACCGTTGGCCACAGCGTCTTCGCCTCCCGACCCGAAGCCCTCGCCGAGGTCCTGCTCCGGTACGCGAGCTGCTAGGCCCCGTTCCAGGCTGCACTCGTCGTGTGGCCATTCGAGAACTCGATGATCTCGACCCGCGCACCGTCGGGATCGCTGAGGAAGAACATCCGCACCCCGCCGACCTCGACCGGCGGCGACAGCGGAGCAAGGCCGCGCGCTACACACTCCGCGTGGGCCGCGTCGATGTCCGCGACCGAGAGCGAGATATTCCCCCAGCCCGTGAAGCGGCCTGCGGGCGGCGGCGTGAGCGGCGGATGCTCGAAATGGATCAGCTCGATCGAGACCTTGCCCGAGCCCGGCACGAGGAATCCGATCATGCGCCCCCGCGCGCCTTTGGCCCCGGTCACCGACTCGAGTCCCGGCCCCTCGAGCTTCACGTCGAAGAGCTGCTCGAGTCCGAGACCTTCGCGGTAGAACGCGAGGGCCCGCTGCATGTCGGAGACACGCACGGTGATGTGGGAGAAGTCTCGAAAATCGAGTGCGCTCATGACGGCCGCCCGCTCAGGCGCCCAGCTTGTGGGTGCCATCGCAGAGCGGCGCCGTCTTCGTCGCCTTGCAGCCGCAGAAGTGGACCTTCTTGCTGGCGGTTGCGGTGTACTTCAGCGGGACGAGCCCGGTCCCCTTGTGCGAGCCGTCGCAGAAGGGCTGCGTGGCGCTGCGTCCGCAGGCACACCAGAAATAACTCTTGCCGTCCTCGACCTCGACGGAGAACGGGGTATCGGACGCGCGCACGGGATCGGCCATGACGAGACTCCTCGGGTGGATGATGGCCGAGTGTGTCGCGAACACGTGCCGATGGCAATCATGCGGGCAATGCGATCGCGTCTGCCCCACAATCCGAAATCATGCGAGCAGGCCTGATTCGAGCCATCGTCCGCCACGGGATTTTTCCCGCGACGCTCGCCTCTGCGCTCTTCGCCACGCACGCGATGCTCGCGCGCGGCACCGCCCCGCAAGCCGTGATCGTTCTCTGGTTCGGACTGATGCCCGTCATCGCCCTCCTCGAACGCCTCCTCCCGCGCCATCCCGAGTGGAACGCGAGTCATGGCGATCGTCTGACAGACGCGATCTACCTCCCGGCGAGCCTCGTCGTCGCCGGCGGGCTCTCGGCGCTCTGGGGTGGCTTTCACGTCTGGCTGGCCAGCGCGCTGAGCGAAGCCGTCGGCTCGCCGATCTGGCCCGGGAGCTGGCCTGTCGTCACGCAGGTCGTGCTGGCCTGCGCCACGGCCGAGCTCTTCGCCTACTGGCCGCATCGCTGGATGCACGAGTCGCCCTTTCTCTGGCGCTTCCACGCGGTCCACCACTCCGCGCGCAGGGTCTACTGGCTGAACGGGCTGCGGGCGCATCCAGGCGAGCATCTCTTCCGCGGCTTCCTCAGCTCGATTCCGCTCGGCGTGCTCGGCGCCCCGCCCGAGGTGCTGGCCTACGTCATGGTCGTCAGTCGCGTCGCGGGGCTTTTCCAGCATGCGAACATCGACTTCGTGCTTGGGGCCTTCGGATGGATCTTCAGCATGGGCGAGCTCCACCGCTGGCATCATTCCCGGGTGCGACAGGAAGCCGACCACAACTACGGCGACACCTTCATCGTCTGGGACACGCTCTTCGGGACGCGCTACCTACCGCGCGGGATCGGCGCACCGCGGGACGCAGGCTTCGAGGGTGTCGAGGCCTACCCCACGACCTGGTGGCAGCAACAGCTCGCCCCCTTTCGCTCGAGCCCCTGATTCGTGCGAGCCTCTGAGCGCCTGAGCCAAGAGGCCGCGCGGGCATACCCTGAGGAGTTTCGGATGACACGACGATTCGGCGCGCGCCCGAGCGCCTTTTCCTGCATCCCTTGCCGAATAGCTCACGTCGCGTTCGCCGCCCTCGCCTGCGCGAGCCTCGCGCTCAGCGCCTGCTCCGATCGCGACACGGTAACGATCGACTATGCCGGCCCCGTCGCTGGCTGGTCCCACGTCGGCGGCGATCTCGGCGGTCAGCGCTATTCGCCGCTCACCCAGATCGACCGCAGCAATGTGGGTGCCCTTGAAGAGGCCTGGCGCTTCGAGAGCGGCGACGTGACGCCGACGACCTCACTCCAGGTGACGCCCATCCTGGTCGACGACCAGCTCGTCTTCTGTACGCCCCGAAACCAGGTGATCGCGATCGATGCCGAGACGGGTGCAGAGCGCTGGCGCTTCGACGCCGAGCCCAAGCTCGAGGGCGTCTACAACCCGGTATGTCGCGGCGTGGCCCACGCGCTCGTGGACAACTCCGACGCCTGCCGCTCGCGCATCTTCCTAGGTACGCTCGACGCGCGCCTGATCGCTCTCGATGCGACGACTGGCCTGCCGTGCGACGAATTCGGACAGCAGGGCCAGGTCGACCTGCTCCACGGCATCGGCGAGACACGCCCCGGCGAGTACACGATGACGTCGCCGCCGCTCGTCGTGGGCGACCGGGTCGTGACGGGTGCCTGGGTCACGGACGGGCAGCGCGTCGACGCACCGGGCGGTGTGATCCGCGCTTTCGACACGCGCACGGGCGAGCTCGTGTGGGCCTGGGATCCGGTGCCCGAGGGCCGAGTTCCCGTCAGCGCGGCAGACATAGCACTCGGCCGCGAGTTCACGCGGGGGACGGCGAACGCCTGGACGCTGCTCTCCGCAGATGAACAGCAGGGCCTCGTCTTCGTCCCCACCGGCAACGCCGCTCCCGATCACTACGGCGGCGAGCGCCACGGCCTCGACGAATTCTCGAGCTCGGTCGTCGCCCTCGACGCGAAGACCGGCCTACGCCGCTGGAATTTCCAGACTGTCCACCACGATCTCTGGGACTACGACGTCGCATCGCAGCCCGTGCTCTACGACCATCCGCGAGGTGCCGCGAAGATCCCCGCCGTCGCCCAGGCGACCAAGATGGGGCACATCTTCCTGCTCGATCGTCTCACGGGAATGCCGCTCTTCCCCGTCGAAGAGCGGCCGGTTCCACAAGGCGGCGTCGCCGAAGGCGAGCTCGTCGCCCCGACCCAGCCCTTTCCGACGCTCCCCGAGCCGCTTCACCCCCACTCGCTCCCCGACGAGGACATCTGGGGCCTCACGCCGATCGACCGCGCCGAATGCCGCAAACTGGTCGGCTCGCTTCGCAACGAGGGCATCTTTACGCCCCCGTCACACCAGGGCAGCGTCGTCTTTCCGGGGCTCGGCGGCGGCGTCAACTGGGGCTCGCTCTCGATCGACTCCCAGCAGAACACCCTCGTCGTGAACTCCATGCGGAACCCGTTCATCGTGAGCATCGTCCCGCGCGCCGAGGCGACGAGCCTCGAGGGCACGGACCTGGTGGGTGCCCAGCCCCAGGAAGGCACGCCCTACGTGGCGCTGCGGGCCCCGCTGCTCTCGTCCTGGGGCATGCCGTGCACCCCGCCGCCGTGGGGACAGCTGACTTCGATCGATCTCGAGACTGGTCGCGTCCGCTGGCAGGTCCCGCTCGGCAATCTCCGCGAGCTCGCCCCCGCTTTCGGTCAATACTTCAACTGGGGCACACCGAACCAGGGCGGCCCGATCCAGACCGCCGGCGGGCTCGTCTTCATCGGCGCCACGATGGACCGGACCTTCCGCGCCTTCGACACGGATACCGGCGAAGTGCTCTGGGAGACGCTGCTCCCGACCTCGGCTCACGCGACGCCGATGACCTATCGCGTGCGGCGTCACGGCAGACAATTCGTCGTGATCGCGGCCGGCGGCCATTTCCCCCTCGGCTCGCCGTCGGACGATGTGTTGGTCGCTTACGCGCTGCCCGACGACGGCGTTCCCGCCGAAGCGACCGAAGAAGCAAAGCCATGACGCCGGCGAACGACTCGCGTGCGATCCCGCTAGGCCCGCGCGACCTCATCCTCTGCTCGGGCACCCTCTTCGGCCATCCGCTCCGCTCCAAGATCCGCGCCGCTGCCGAGAACGGCTATCGCGGCATCACGCTCTGGCCCGACGACGTCAGCCAGGCCCGCTCGGAGGGCCTCTCGGATGCCGACATCCGGCAGCTGCTCGCCGACCACGACCAGGTCGTCGTCGACATGGATCCCCTGCTCGACTGGACGCCGCAGGCGAAGCCCCGCCCCGGCGAAGCAGCGGTGACCGTGACTCCCGAGCACGAGTTCTACGCCATCGCCGAAGCCTTCGGCGCGCGCTCGCTGAACGTCGTGCAGGGATTCGGGAAGACCCTCGACCTCGACCGCGCCGCCGAAGATCTCGCCGGCGTCTGCGACCGAGCCCGCGATCACGGGCTGATCGTAACGATCGAGTTCCTCCCCTGGTCGGGCATTCCGAACGCCGCCGTCGCCCTCGATCTCATCCGTCGCACCGGCCGCGAGAACGCGACCGTCCTCGTCGACACCTGGCATTGGTTCCGCGGCGGGGCGGACCTGGCGATGCTCGAGGCGCTTCCGGGCGAGAAGGTCGGGAGCGTGCAATTAAACGACGCACCCGCAAAAGGTCCGCCGGACATGATGATGGAGAGCATGCTGGCGCGGCTCATGCCCGGCGACGGCGTGATTCCGATCGTCGAAGTCATTCGAGTCCTCGAC